>JABSQL010000182.1 GCA_013215865.1 Candidatus Margulisiibacteriota bacterium | reverse complement strand
TGGGCAAAATCCTTTGGGGGAGCGGGCAGTGATCGTGGTTACGTCACCACTGTAGATGCATCAGGGAATATATATACATCAGGAATTTACCGAGATACCGTAGATTTTGATCCAGGAGCTGGTACAACCAACCTTAGTGCAAACGGATTTGATGATGTTTTTGTGCAAAAAATGGATCCACAGGGAAATTTTCTTTGGGCAAAATCCTTTGGGGGGTCGAGTGTTGAAATTGGTCGATCCATCACTGTAGATGCATCAGGGAATGTATATGCTATAGGAGAATTCATAGGAACGGTAGATTTTGATCCAGGAGCTGGTACAACCAACCTTAGTTCAAACGGTGGTGCTGATTTTTTTGTACAAAAAATGAGTCAATTAACAACCGGAATTGTTGAGAATAGTTATGAGCATAAGCTTGTCGTTTATCCTAATCCATCATCTGGAATTTTCTCAATTGATCTTGGTGCTGTTCATGAATCTTCAATATTTACAATTACTGATATATCTGGTAAATTGATTGAGACAATAACCATTACTCAATCACAAGTACTGAATCTTTCTATAAAAGAACCTGCCGGTATATATTTTGTATCCATTCAAACAGGTAATAAGAAAGCTACTATTAAGCTAATAAAAGAATAAAACGATTTGCTAACATTGTATAAGCGGCATTAAAACGGCCGCTTATACTGGCGTTACCTGCAATAAAAATGAAAAGATTAATTAGCATATTGACCTTGATATTTATGACTGCAATTGGATTTGCACAGACTGATTCAATTCGTGGAAATCAATTTGAACTAAAAGGGAAAATTATTAATGAGATTTCTTTGACTCCTCATTGCGGACATATTGCCTTTGGAACAGTAATTGAACTTGAAATAATCGAGTTTTCTGATTCAAATTATAAGTTAGACTCAATTGGTGTGATTTTTACTTGTCCCGAATTTTTTGAGGATGAATTTTTTGAAGTTGGAAAATCCTATACTATAACTGTTGCTGATGAAAATCAAGCAGATTTTGGCTGGTCTATTCCAAATGAATCTATACTGACCAAATATAAATTGAGCAAAAAACTGTGGGTAATTAAAGCAGTTAAAAATGAATAAAAAAGCAGGTACACTGTATAAACCCCATGCTCCGCACAGGTGTTTATACTAGCCGTTGGCAACAATAATAGAAATGAATAAAGTACTAAACATAATTATCTTTGGAGGTCTATTGATTTTGTTGGTCATAGCTCTGATGCCTATTTTTGGTCAAGGTATTTTCGGTAGGACGATATCCTATGGTTTAGGATTGGGAGACGCATTTTATGCTCTAATGTCATTTGTTGCATTTGTAGTATTTATGATTTTGATTAATCTCAAAAAAATTAAGTCAAATCTTAAATCGAAAAGAACAGTCGCAATTTTCATCTATTTGACGATTATATTCTTTAGTTATTCCTTTACAGTTGGTCGCGGAGTTGAATATGCATGGAATGGTGAAATATTATACCCATCAACACAAGGGCAAGAAAAAAATAACGATTACAAAAGTTCAACGCTTGAACTTGGAAATGGAGATGATGTAATAGTTAATCTTGAAGTTCTTGATAACACGGGTATAACGAAAATTGAATTTCAAGCAAATGGGAATGTTGAGGCAATGAATTCGGACGACTTAGAAAATTATAAAATAGTTTCTTTCGGATTTGAAGGTAAGGGTGAAGGAACGTTTAAAGTTTGTGTCTACTCTTCAAATGACACCATATGTTCAGAACATTATGTTGAAGGAGGATACAGACCAGAACTTACTTGTACGAAGGAGAAAATTGAAGTCAAAGAACACATTGGATATTAAAAAATAAAAACTGTTGCCAACACGATATATAGCAAATAGGGCATTCTCTGGTTAACAAAAGTTCAGTGCTATTTATCAACACCGCCAAATCATTGATTTGGCTTTTAAAATGAATAAATTAAAAACAAAATACAACGCTTTGGTTGTAGTGCATTAAAACCAAAATTTATGGAAATAGGAAATAAAATGATAAAACTTAATTGGAAATTTAGAATTGTGTCAGCAATTTTAACTGGACTTTTATTTGTTGGAATTATGTGTTTAATGGATTAT
>JABSQL010000181.1 GCA_013215865.1 Candidatus Margulisiibacteriota bacterium | reverse complement strand
TTGGTCTTGCTTGTCGTGCCTTTAATAATATTGATTTTTGTTTTCAGGGTCCTTTTAAAGAGCTTTATAATCGCGTCGTTGGCTTTGCCGTCAATCGGCTCGGCTGTAATCGATACATGGATTGGCGTTTTGGTTAAATCAAGCTTGTTTTGCCTGGCATTTGTTTTTACAGTGATTGTATGGCGGGTTCGGAAGGTTAATTTTTTTTCCATCCTTATTAGGATATCAAACTACAAACAGTTCGAACATCGTCCAGATGTGTCCAGCCACAGTTCTGGAATTTAACCTTTACGATACCCTATACAATACCTTGACGATTCTGTTAGAAGGCAGTATGAATTACACCCTTTAATTTAAACTGCCGATTTTGAATTTGAATCAGATTGAGAAGTGTATACAGAGTGTAATTGAAGATATCGAAAAAAAGATTTCCAAATAATAACTACGCCACCAACAAAACCTCATTCGTCATTAAATAAGTTCGATAACTACTTATAAACCCCAGCCATGATGGACATTCATCCAACTCAATTCAGGCACAAAAATCAGTACTATGGTTAGTTTGGGTAAGAGCTTGAACCTTCAATTAAAGACTTTGCAAATTTATCAAAATCACTCTCAAGAAACTTATCCTGAGACACTTTTCCACGATCCTGCAAAATATCGTACCGATTAAAGCCAAGAAACTCACCTACACTTTTGGCTAAGTCTTCCATCTTAAGCACAGTCTCATTTTCAAGTAACCGCTCCAACTTCTTAATATCGCTCTCAACTAAATAATTTTTAGCAACGGTTACAT
Organism: Candidatus Margulisiibacteriota bacterium; assembly: GCA_013215865.1. GTDB lineage: Bacteria > Margulisbacteria > Marinamargulisbacteria > DT-59 > DT-59 > DT-59. The sequence continues at coordinate 6,748 of JABSQL010000181.1, read as the reverse complement.
CTGATTTGATAACACGCCCATTCGGAGAACGCTTCCAAGTTTTAAGACCCATATGTGGCTTTTGGGCATCCGCATTCTCATGAACAATTTCAGCTGCCGTTTGGCCTGTAATTGCGAAATGAAACTTATTTTGAACCATCGCATAAAATGTTTTCGTTACATCCGCATCCTTGTTGTAATCAATACTACACTCTGAAAAAATATCGGTAATTTGTTGATAAATTCGCCTTTCACTAGCACGAATTGAGCGTGCGCGTTCAAGTAAGTCACGAAAATAATCTTTTCCAAAATGAGTACCATTCTTGAGACGATCATCATCCAACACAAACCCTTTTAACATAAATTCTTTTAAAGTATTTGTGGCCCATATACGAAACTGTGTTGCTTCATAGGAGTTAACCCGATATCCAACTGCAATAATGGCATCCAAAATGTAAAAATCTACTTCACGAGAAACCTCTCTGTTTCCCTCTTGCTGAACTATTCGAATTTTTCGAATAGTTGCCGATTCTTCAAGTTCTTCTGAGTTAAATATCTCCTTAAGATGGTAGTTAATTGTATTGACCTCAACATTAAACAGCGCAGCCATTTTTTTTTGAGATAACCAAATCGTCTCATCTTGAAAAACAACCTCAACTTTCACCTCAACTTTCACCTCACCTTTCAGAGAGGTATACATTATAAATTGTGATTCAATGGGCTTCAGTTCTTTAGTCAATAGTATGGAAGAAAACTCTGGGTCTGGATCGCAATCGACAGGTATTCGCAAGAAGTCCTTGGGTTTTCAGTTGGCAGTCGTGGTAAAAAGCACACTACAAACATCGAAAGTTTAAGTGCCAATTTAGAAGACAAATTCGATGCTATTCAAAATGCCCCATGATGGTCGAGCTTTCTTTGTTTCTATTATTTTACAAAGACTTATTTAATAAATTGATATCTATTGTGTTGTAGCAATCCCTTTCTTTTGAGACAACCATATTGTTTCATTTTGAAAAAAGACATCGATCTTCACCTCACCTTTTGGAGATGTGTACATTAAAAATTGTGATTCCATTAGCCTCAGTTTTTTACTCAAATTTATCCCAAATTATTTATAGTTGTTCCATCTGGCTTAGACATTGGGGTTGCGATATTATTAACCACAGAAATTTGGTAACCAGAATAATTGCCAGACTCAATCAAATCAACAAAATCTTGTCTATCCATAACTGCGCCATTAATCGTATCAACAAACAGCTCATTTCGGCCTGATTGATTTTCTTTGACAACGATTACAGGTTTATTGGAATCAGGAGTAAAACTCAAATCTTTTCCATAAACTACTCCTTCCTAGTGAAAATTTTTACCAGATGATATTCTATCATTTATGGAAACTACAAGTAATAGAATTGGGATGTTTTTTCGTCTAGCCAGCCTAGGTTTATTTATGCGATGGAGTGTTCTTTTAATATCAATGGACGCCTATTTATTTTCAGATATATCAAGCATAGTGTTTTGGAGCTCTGGAATAAAAAAAGTATTACTTGCAGCATTGCTTAGCTCAGGTTTGGTAGTACTAAGTTCTGCCTTTGGAAAAAAGCATAAGCCTATTTCTACCGTATTAACACTTATCTCCTTAGTGGGGTCTTTTTTTATAGTTCCAGAAAAACTTTATTGGGCTTGCTTGGGAGTACTAGCACTCATACACGGATATGCGCTATTCACATTATACAAAAAAAAAAGCCCTTAAACTACAGCCAACTTAAGCATATTTGCCATAAAATAGTTTCTAATCTCGTCCAAGTACCCCAGCCAAGTTTTTACTTTTCGGAAAACTCACCCAATTTCAGGTACGAAATAAAAGTTCTAAAGTTGTTTTGGTTTTGATAAAAACCACATAACTACTTTTATACTGAGTTCAAACCAAGTTCGAGTCCAGTCACCCTTATTTTGAAAATAGTTTATTAAGCTCGGCTTCTAGAGTTTTTAATTTTTCAATCAAATGATCAAAATTAGGAGGCTCTTCAGAAAACATTCCATTATCTTGCATAGCTTTGTAATCACGCTCTAAGCCTGTCGTATCTTCAGGAGTTAAAAAAAGTTCGCCACCAATGCAATCTTTATAATTAGTTTTCCCACTAGGATAAAGAAGATTCTTCACCTTAATTACGTCTTTAAAAACATCCAAATAATCAGAAATTGCTTTTTTAGAGTATCCCTTTTCGATTAACTGATAAACATCGTACCAATGTCGTGACAAACGGTTATTACCAGGGGAAAAAGGCACATTTACTGGAGGAATACTATTATTAGACAACCTGTTACGTTTAATTGCATCGTAGATAAGCGTTATTTTCTCCCAAAAAGTACGATAAATAGATAAACATTTTACAGTTGGAGAGGGAAGATCTAAACCCTTCACAACTTCTGATAAATCCGTATATATTTGTATTTCGTCGTTGGGTTTAATCTCATTTTTACAATTATATTCAACTTTTACAACTGGGGTGATATATGAATTTGGCTGCAAAGCACTTTCATATTTGATATTGATTTCAGGACCACATTGAGCATCAATATTGTGCTCCAATTTGTAACCACCAATACATTTATTTTTGATGCGAGGTACAAGTTCTTCTTTAGCAAAGGTTACAGCACTCTGGGTAAGTTCAACACTGACTTCTTTTCTCTTTGTTTTTGATAGCATCTCTAATTCATTTATGGTTAAATCAGGCCGAAAATGCGCCCTATCAATAGTGATATCTATGTCCTCAGAGAACCGATCGATCGCTTTGTAACATTTAGAAAGGGAGGTTCCACCCTTAAAAACCAGTGGAGAGTTTTTATCTGAAAAACATATATCTAAAATCTGGCAGACCCATATATCTTTTTCAATTGCTTGCGCAGATACCCCTAATTGGTCAGACGCTGTATTAAGAATTTCTATCTGATCCTCTGAAGTTAGTTCAAAATAATTATCCATACGTTAGTACATTATGACTATTAACATACTGAGTAAAGAGCATTTGCATCCATACCGGCATTAAGTGGCTATTCTTAACAAGCCTATTAAATTCATTATGAGGCAATTTTTCTTGGATAGCGGCTATATGTTGTATAGTCGCATGTTTACTACCAATATAGCCAAGCGCAAGAATAACCTTTCCAATCAGTTGATGTGAGTACTTCAACTTACGAGGACAAACATGTTTTAACAACACCTCATTACTACCAGCTTTTATTTTGCGAGTAGTCCCAGAGGTATAGAAAATAGGCTTCAAAGGAACTTGAGTAGTAAGCCCAAGTTCTAATGCCGCATGCGCGCCTGTAACGCTCACTGTTTCTGCTGTTGACTCAGCAACAGCAGAAACAATCTGCTCTATAGAAGGTACGGTTTTACCAATATATTTATTTATCTTTGGCATATAGTAAACACCTCTTGCCACCTGCTCAATTTGTCCTGACTCAGATAACCTTTGTAAAGCTTTCCGCACAGCAGTATCAGAACCGTATTTACTCAAACCTCGTACACTAAAAGGTTTTCCCTGGTTCTTATTAATTTCTTTTTCAATTATTTTTTTTATACTTTTCATTTTTTATACCTACTTTGTCATAAAAATAATATATAATTCATGACTTATTATAGTATAGTTATACCCAAACGTACAGCATCTTAAACATCTAAATGTATAAAATATTGGGATTGCTAAAACAATATAGCATATAATCTCTTGTGAAATAATAATATCAAAGAAAGCTCGACCATAAGAGGGCATTTTGAGTAGCAGCGCGTTTTTCTTCTGAATCGAGCAAGGTAATGCCCTTGATCGATCCGATCGATTGCGATCCAGACCCAGAGTTTTTGTATTAGAGTATCTTGGCCTTAGACTTCGGTGGTCATAGCGGAAAGCAGGGCGTTTATAAATAAGGCAGATTGTACCCCAGAAGAACCCATGATTTCCATAAATTAATAATCTCCTCTATCCTGTATCCATGACCGCAACAATTCAATGGTTTCCAGGGCACATGGCCAAAGCAATTCGACATATAAAAGAAACGTCGTCTACTATTGATGTGATTATGGAGGTTCTCGATGCCCGTGCGCCAAAATCTAGCCAAAATCCAGTATTAGAAGAAATTCTCCAAAAAAAACCCCGATTAATTATTTTAAATAAAGCGGATCTTTGCGACTCTAGAGCATTGAGAGCCTGGATCGCTTACTTTAAGACACTCTCAACAATCGTGTTACCTGTGAACGCGATATCCGGCAAAGGGTCTAAAAAGATTGAATCGGCTTTAGTTGAGGTGTTTGCAAGGAAAAACACATCCAGGAAACTGATTCGGGTGACCGTGTTTGGCGTTCCCAATGTTGGCAAATCTTCTTTAATAAATCACCTTATAGGAAAAAAGAAAACGTTAGTAGGAAATAAACCAGGCGTCACAAAAAAACAGATATGGCACGCGCTTGGAGAAAAATGTCTCTTGCTAGACACCCCCGGTATATTGTGGCCAAAATTTGAAAGTCCAGACATAGGACAAAAGTTGGCGGCACTGAACTGTATTAAAGAACAGCGATACGACTCTGAGGAAATTGCTTATTATTTATGTGACTTTCTGATGGCTCATTATCCGAGACTCATTAATCAACGGTTTAAGCTAGATGAGGAATTCACAGAAGCAACAAACGTATTTGAAGCTATTGGAAAAAAACATGGCTATTTTTTGTCCGGTAATGAGATTGATATCACACGTGTCTACAATACTTTTATTCGGGAATTTAGATCAGGAAAAATAGGTCGAATATCATTAGAAAAACCTCCCGCCTAGAATAAACAGTTCTAATATCGTCAAGAATGCCCCGTCACTAGCTTTAATCCATTCAAAGATAATCCCTATAGTATCATTAAAAGCTAGGCTAGTGTATTATATACTTTACTGCTCGGATCGTAATGGCAGATATTAAACAGTAGGAGTTAACAATGAGTACAAGTAACGGAAAAGTTAAATGGTTTAATGAAGAAAAAGGGTTTGGATTTATTGAAGTAGAAGGTTCTAAAGATGTTTTTATTCATATTAATGAAATTAAAACGCCTGGTTGTACGTCATTAAATGATGGACAAGAAGTTGAGTTTGATATCGAACAAGGCGAAAAAGGACCACAAGCGACAAATTTATTGATAAAATAGATGAGATTTAGGGCCATCGGACGCATTCTAAGTTCAAACTCAATTACCGGATGATGGTCGATCTCTCTTTGTTTCTATCTATTGTGTTTTAGCAATCCCAAAAAAACGGGATTGCTAAAATAATATAGTGTATTATAGAAGTTGTATTTAGAGGGAATGGGTTTTCGCGGAACAGGGCGAGTGTTGGGTGTCAGTAATGTGACCGTACGGGTGGAAAGTTTACAGAGAGTTATCAGCCCAAAAACATCTAATCGGCAAGAAGCACACGACTCAAATTGAAAGCCTCAATGCCAATGTTCGGCATTACCTTGCTCGATTCAGAAGAAAAACGCGCTGCCACTCAAAATGCCCTCTTATGATCGAGCTTTCTTTGGTATTATTATTTCACAAGAGATTATATGCTATATTGTTTTAGCAATCCCCATAATTTATATACGCTTTAACTATGGAAAAATCAGTCCACTGAGCACAAAGGGGTTGCATGCTTAGTTCATGAAGGGCTAAAATCATTTAAACCTATGAAAATAATATCAAACTTTAAGGGCGTTTTTTGGATGATGGTATTTTGTGTGTTTATACCACTAGGAGACGCTTTGACACGCACGCTTATCGAAACAGGGGTTCATGTGATGCAGGCCATTTTCCTGGAATATAGCATCATAACCTTGGTACTATTGCCTTTTGTAAAAATACCAACTCTTTCGGTCCTAAGAGCGGATCCATTAAAAAAATGGCACATTCTGAGATGTATATCATTTTTTCTTGCAGCCTTATTTTGGTTAGGTGTGATAGCCCATGTGCCGTTAACCCAACTCTATGCGATTGGCTTTTTGGCGCCTATATTTGCCTCTTTTTTGAGTGTTTATCTGCTGAAAGAAACACTAACCTCACATAAAGTTGGTAGTTTAATAGTGGGTTTATTAGGGACATTCGTCATTATTCGACCGGGGATTTCGGAGGTATCGCCTTTCTTGTTAATTGCGTTATTTGCCCCACTTGCCTGGGCGTTTACAACCGTGAGCACAAAACGGTTAACAGACCATTATAGCCATTTAGGCTTGCTGTTTATTATGTCAGTTACAACGTGGGTATTATCAGCGCCGTTTGCTCTATATTATTGGACGAAAGTACCCTCACACTTATGGGGGGTTATATGTGTTATTGCTTCCATAGGGCTTGTGGTACATTTTGCACTCATTTTAGCTTTCAGATATGCGCCTTTAACTGTGTTGTTGCCCCTAGAGTTCTCAACCCTGATCTTTGCGACACTTTATGGGTCGATTTTCTTCAATGAAACCATTGATATGTTAACATATGTGGGTGCCCTGATGATTGTGGGGAGCACTGTTTACATTACGATTAAAACCAATCTGAAAGTCAGGCCTGTTTCTTCTCATTTGGATATCTAGGTTTCTATTATTCTCTTAATCTCCTGGAGTGTCAGGCGTTGTTTTTTTAGGGTATGAATCTGTTTAATTCGGTCCACCATATCTTCAGAATAGAGGTGGTAACCTGCCTCTGTGATCTCTGCAACTTCTAGCAAGCCTTCTTTTGTCCAATGACGGATGGTGGAGTTGCTTTCA
>JABSQL010000180.1 GCA_013215865.1 Candidatus Margulisiibacteriota bacterium | reverse complement strand
GCCGGATCGTCTGACCAGACTCCCCAGGCCAAAATTATTATGGGCAATGTGAGAATCGCCAAAACGACCTCATCCTTATAATCTTTGTCTCGGGATTCTAAAAGTTTGCCCTGGTAAGCTTCCTCACCTCGGGCCATCTTAGACGCATGCATGTGTTGTGCATCCGCCATAGCCATCTTTGTCTCTTGACGCTTTTTATAGATATGGGAACCAGCGTTTAAAGCTAACTTAGCTAAACTGAACCAAGCCATTTTAGTACCAAGTTGCTTTAACTGGTTTTTTATCTTTTCTAAGGGCTCTTGTACCTTTCACAGTAACCGTTTGTGATTCTGTAGGATCCGGTGCTTCTATTTTAACACCACCTTTGTAATATCCATCTTTTCCAGCCCCTAATTCTTTTGTAATCTTAGGTGCATCAACATATCCTGATCCTCTTTGCCAATCTTTACTCATAATTATCTCCTTGTTCTATTTATACTTACTTTTTTTTGAAATTTCTACCAAAATCGTGACGTTTACTTTGATCCGACATTTTTTGCTTTTCTAAAGATACGCCTGCACGTAAATGAGCTAGTTCTTCATTCTGTTCTAGCTTTTCATCGTGTTGTTGATCTCCTACCATCACCTTCATGGTGTCTAAACCAATTCTATCTTCATCATACTCTTCTTTACGCTGATTTTCTTGCGCTCTTAAGTCTAATTCTCTTGATTTTAACTTCATTAATGGATCGCCACCAAAACCACCCATAATTTTGTTTTCTTCTTTAGCATATTCCTCTGTCATTTCCGCAATGAGGACTGCTTTTCTTGCTTCAATCTGATTAGTGAGTTGCTGCACCCGTTGTTGTGCTTGCATTGCTTGTGGATTTTGTTGCATCGCTCTTGGATTTTGCATCATCGGTCCCATTTGTTGTTGAATCGTTTGTAATTCCTGTAATTCTTTTACAAATTCTAATTGTACCTGTTCTTGTGCCATAAAAGAAATGTGTTCTAAAATATTTTTTTGTATTGCCACCATAACCTGTGGATTATTTTGCACCATGTTTAAACTCATAAAATGTAAGTGAGCATCAATGTGCGCTTTATGATCTTGACCGCCAAAAGCTTGAAAAGGTTTATTCGACATCGCTACAATATGTTCTAAAGCCGGATCCATAGGAATCGGTTTTGGTGGTGCCGGTAAAATAGCGTTAATGTTTTTAACTCCGACCGCTTCATACATCGAACGATACGCTTGGTATAGGTTATGAAGTTGTGGATTCGATTGCGCCAGTTGTAATTGCATTTGCGCCATAGAAATTCTTTGTGTTTGAGAAAAAATATTAGGATCGGCTACCGGTAGAATATCCACTCGGTCGTCAAAGTCTGAAACTTTAATTTCTTTTCTCGCATTCGGAACATCGTAAGGATAAACCGGTGGTAAATACGTTTTAAAAACTTCTGCCAATAATTTAAATTCTTGTTTTAAACCAACATAGATTCTTTTATGAATCGCTGACAT
>JABSQL010000018.1 GCA_013215865.1 Candidatus Margulisiibacteriota bacterium | reverse complement strand
ATTTGTACACAATTGTCAAAATCAGCCCCTACGCGATCCATTTTATTGACAAAAGCGATTCGAGGTACCTGATATTTGGAAGCCTGCCGCCATACTGTTTCACTTTGTGGTTGTACACCTGAAACCGCACAAAATACAGCGACCATCCCATCCAAAATACGAAGTGATCTTTCCACCTCAACTGTGAAATCTACGTGTCCTGGCGTATCAATGATATTAATACAATGCTCATCCCAATAACAGGTTGTTGCAGCACTTGTGATTGTGATCCCACGCTCTTGCTCTTGTACCATCCAGTCCATTGTGGCATTTCCATCATGAACTTCACCAATTTTATGAGACTTACCTGTATAATATAATATCCTCTCCGTTAATGTTGTCTTGCCTGCATCTATATGCGCGGCAATTCCAATATTTCGGGTCTTATCTAAAGAATATTTTCTGTCTGGAGTATCTACCATCTGAAATGGGCAAAGGCTTTATTTGCTTCTGCCATTCGGTGTGTATCGTCTTTTTTCTTGATTGAAGAACCGGTATTATTAAAAGCATCATGCATTTCTGAAAACAAATGCGTTACCATCGTTCCATTATTTCCATTTCTCGCATTTTGAATGATCCACCTCATTGCAAGGGATAAACCTCTATCATGTTTCACTTCAATAGGAACTTGATAAGTTGATCCGCCTACGCGCCGAGATTTAACCTCCATCAAAGGTGTTACATTTTTAATGATTGTTTGAAATGCTGCTAACGGATCTTTTCCCGTTTTCTCACCCAGCATTTCCAAAACTTCGTAAACGATGGACTCAGCCGTACTCTTCTTTCCACATTTCATGACTCGATTGATAAAACGCGTTATCATGGCACTGTTATACTTAAAGTCAGCTACAACTTGTCGTTTATATGATCTCTTTTTTCGTGTCATTGTTTATTGCTCTTTTCTTTTTTAGTTCCATATTTTGATCGGGACTGCTTTCGTCCACTCACGCCTTGTGTATCTAATTTTCCACGGACAGTATGATATCTAACGCCTGGGCAATCCTTCAATTTACCACCCCGAATAATAACAACAGAATGTTCTTGAAGATTGTGGCCCTCTCCCCCGATATAAGTCGTTACTTCATAGCCAGTTGTTAAACGGACCTTTGCTACTTTACGAAGAGCAGAATTTGGCTTTTTTGGGGTGGTTGTATATACCTTGAGACATACCCCCCTTCGTAGTGGAGACTTCATCAGTGCTGGGGACTTTCCCTTTTTAAATGCTTTTTTTCGTTTTTTACGTAATAACTGATTAGTAGTTGGCAATTATATTCTCCTTAAATTTTTTGAACGAGTCATACTATCCTAGGGCCAGTATATTGTCAAACCCTAGGCCGTAGAAACCGTTTCTTCAACTTTGGCTTCAGACTTATTAAACACCCTATCTTCCTCAGAATGATGCAACTCTTTGCCCTCATCCGTTTCCAGACTGATCCTTTTATAAACATCCAGTCCTGTTCCCGCCGGAATAAGCTTTCCAATAATCACATTTTCCTTTAACCCTCTCATGAGATCTTTCTTCCCTTTTATTGCAGCATCTGCAAGTACTTTTGATGTCTCCTGAAATGAAGCTGAAGAAATAAAGCTATCTGTATTCAATGATGAACGGGTAATGCCCAACAATATCCGTTCTCCTGTAGACGGTACTTTTCCATCCTCAATAAGTTTTTGGTTCATCTTGTTAAACACTTGTATATCTATCAAATCATTTGGTAAAAATGGCCCATCCCCAATGGTAGTAATATTCATTTTTCGTGTCATTTGCCGCACAATAACTTCAATGTGCTTAATGTTAATTGTTACCCCTTGGGAACGATACACTTTTTGGACTTCATTACTAAGATAAGCTTGCGCTTTGAAAATCCCACTTACAGATAAAATATCATGCGGATTGATGACACCATAGGATAACTGCTCTCCCCTTATAATCGCTTGGCCTGAATGCACTTTCAATCTCACACCATACGGTATCTTATAATCATTTTTTTCTTCTTTATTACTAATCGTTACAAATCGGTTACCATCTTTTTCAATAACTTCTACAGTTCCTGAATGACCCGCAATAATCGCATGATCTTTTGGTTTCCTTGCTTCAAATAATTCTTCAACACGCGGAAGCCCCTGAACAATATCTTTTGTTTTTGACTCATCAAGATCTCCCACACGCTCAACAGCTATAATGTCCCCATACTTAACCTTTCCAGACTCATGAATAAAAAAACGTGCACCAGAGAAGATATGATATGCCTCACCATGGCCCACTGTTAAATCATAAGTGTCCTCTTTACCTTTCTCAATACTCGCGACTATACCACCCATTTCTAGCTCATTACCGGGTGCTATTTCTGTGTGCGCCTTAATGCGATCACCTTTTTTGTACAATGATGCACTGTCTTTGGGAATTTTAAATGTAGTAGAGGATTTGGGATTGTATATGAATATTTCCCCGTCATTTTGAGCATACAACTCAATCGATTTTCCCTTGTCATCCTTCCTTTCTTTGACGTTAGCTCCAAAATAACGAATGATACCATCACTCTTAGAGACAATATATTCAAAATTAGGATCATACTCAGCTAATGTATCACCCATCTTCACTTTCTGATTGGGTTTAACATGTATCGTACTTCCCATGGCAACGGGATATACCCACTTGTCATTCTTGTTGGATATCACTATTTTACCATCGCTTGATGACACCATGATCATATTGCCTTGCTCATCCTTTATCCGATTTATCGACAACAATTCATCAAAAGTGATCATTCCTTCATGCTTTGAAGAAATTTCAGTTTTAGATGCCTTCCTAAGATCAACACCACCCGTATGGAAGGTTCTCATTGTTAACTGCGTACCAGGTTCCCCGATAGACTGGGCGGCAATAATGCCAACAGCTTCTCCTAAATTAATCAATTTATTTGTTGCTAGACTCAATCCATAACATTTTTGACATACCCCACGTTCAGATTGACACTTATAGATACTACGTACTTCAAAAGAATCATTATTAAGCTCCTCTATCTCCCTTGAAATGTCCTCCGTTATCAACTCTCCAACTGACACTATTAGATTATTAGATCCCGGTTTCTTAAGCGATTCAGTGGCGATACGTCCTTTAATCATTTCAGATAAAGGAACAACGATACTAACCCCGTCTTTTACAGATTCAATAACCAACCCTTGCTTTGTCCCACAGTCTGTTTCAGTAATCATAACGTCCTGGGCAACATCAACCAGTCTCCTGGTTAAATATCCTGAATCAGCCGTCCTTAGAGCCGTATCTACCAACCCTTTACGTGCACCATACGACGATATAAAATAATCCGTGAGAGATAGCCCCTCTTTAAAATTAGCCTTAATAGGTACATTTACAACACGCCCTTGAGCGTCCGACATAAGACCCCGCATTCCCGCAAGCTGCCTCACTTGATCAATATTTCCCCTTGCGCCTGAATTTGCCATAATAAATATATTGTTTAAGCGCCCAAACTCAGCTTCCATTTGCGATGAAACTTCCCATGTGGTTTCACGCCACAAGTCATTACTTCTTAAGATTTTTTCACGGTTCGTAATAACACCACTGGAAGCCAACTTATCTAACCTCAGTATTTCTTTTTCAGTATTAGCAATGATTTGTGCCTTATTTTTAGGAATGATTAAATCGTCAACCGAAATGGATATACCTGATAATGTCGAATACTTAAAACCCAAGGATTTAATGCGATCAATTATTTCTGATGTTACATTATTACCGTGTTTGTTATACCATTCAAAAACTAAATCTGAGAGCTCTTTTTTTCCTAACGTTCGATTGATATAATCATGTTTAGGAAGATTATGATCCTTCAATATCGTGTTGACAGTATCATTAAATATAATTCGCCCGATAGTTGTCGCAATGCGCTCCTTATCAATGCGAACTTTAATATTAGTTTGCAACCCAATGGCTTTGTTTTCCAAAGCCCGCCATGCCTCTGCTATATCCGCAAATACTTTGCCTTTACCCTTTTCAGATTCCGGGTCATCAATCGTAAGATAGTAAATTCCCAATACCATGTCCTGAGAAGGCGTTACGATAGATTTACCATTGGATGGAGATAAAATATTGTTGGTTGACATAATCAAGAGACGACACTCTGACTGAGCCTCCAAAGACAAAGGAACATGAACAGCCATTTGGTCTCCATCAAAATCAGCATTGAATGCGGTACATACTAACGGATGAATTTGTATCGCTGATCCCTCAACAAGAACCGGTTCAAACGCCTGAATTCCCAACCGATGAAGTGTAGGTGCACGATTAAGTAAAATAGGCTGGCCCTTAATCACATCTTCTAAAACATCCCAAACAACAACATCTCTTGATTCAATTTTTCGCTTGGCAGTTTTCACATTGGTCACATGCCCACGAGATACCAATTCTCTTATAACAAATGGCTTAAATAACTCCAGAGCCATTTCCTTGGGCAAACCACATTGATGCAGCTTAAAATGAGGGCCAACAACAATCACAGACCGTCCTGAATAATCAACACGTTTACCGAGTAGATTTTGCCTGAACCGACCCTGCTTTCCTTCAATAATATTTCCCAATGATTTAAGTGGACGCCCATTAGAGCCTGTCACGGCACGTCCTCGCTTACCATTCGAAATCAATACATCAACTGACTCCTGAAGCATTCGCTTTTCATTTCGAATGATCATCTGTGGAGCGCCAATATCCATCAATCGCTTTAATCGATTATTACGATTGACGACTCGACGATATAAGTCGTTTAAATCAGAAGTGGCAAACCGACCACCCTCTAACTGTACCATCGGTCGTAAATCAGGCGGCATTACCGGAATAGCATCAAGAATCATCCATTCTGGTCTATTGCCTGATTTATGTAGCGCCTCAACAATTCGTAACCGCTTAATATTTTTAAGTCGTTTTTGGCCCTTAGATTCATCTAAACTTGCTCTAAGTTCCTTTGTTAATTTCTCAAGATTTATATCCGTTAAAATATCGCGTATAGCAGATGCCCCCATCCCTACCTTAAACTTCTCACCATACTTTTCCTTCAACTCCATATATTCTACTGTTGAAAATGTTTGCTTGACACTAATCTCATCAGATATGGATTTATCCACCTTTAAAACAATATAAGAATCATAATACAATACTTCCTCAAGATTCCTTGAAGACATATCTAATACAAGACCCATGTAACTTGGGATGCTTTTTAAAAACCATATATGTGAAACAGGTGCTGCAAGCTCAATATGCCCCATATGCTCTCTTCGAACTTTTGAATGAGTTACTTGAACACCGCACCGCTCACACACAATACCCCTGTAACGAACACGTCGATACTTACCGCAAGAACATTCCCAATCTTTTACTGGACCAAATATTTTTTCACAAAATAACCCCTTACGCTCTGGTTTAAATGTTCGGTAGTTGATTGTTTCTGGCTTTTCAATTTCACCATGAGACCAAAAACGTATCCGATCAGGACTGGCTAAACCTATTTCAAGATAATCAAAATCACTTGGACTTGTCACTAACATTCGATTCATGTATTTCTCCTTTGCCGAAGCAATTTATTATCTTGTGTCAATTTCGATACCATCAGCAGACATCACCCTGACATCTAAAGCAATAGACCGAAGCTCCCTCAGCAACACCCTGAATGACTCAGGTGTACCCGGTCGAGATAAAGGCCTTCCCTTGATGATAGATTCATATGCCTTTGCCCTGCCCGTTAAATCATCAGATTTTATGGTAAGCATCTCTTGTAATGTATGTGCTGCTCCATATGCTTCCAGAGCCCAAACCTCCATTTCACCAAATCGCTGCCCACCATATTGCGCTTTACCCCCAAGCGGCTGCTGAGTAACCAATGAATATGGTCCTGTAGAACGCGCATGGATTTTATCTTCCACTAGATGGATTAATTTCAACATATACATGTAACCACAGGTTATTTCTCGCTCAAATGGTTCACCTGTTCGTCCGTCACGCAACATCGCTGTACCTGAAGGTTTTATCCACGAAAACTCTTCGTACTTAGCCGCTTCTCTTAATTTTTCTTGTACTTTGTTTACAGACGCATGCTCTTCAATAACTTCATCAAACATTTGAACTTGATAATTATCGCCCAATACATGAGACGCCATCCCTAACATTGTTTCAAATAACTGCCCTACATTCATACGTGAAGGCACGCCTAACGGGTTCAATATAATATCAATCGGTTGTCCATTCGGCATAAATGGCATATCTTCTTCAGGAAGAATCGTTGAAATAACCCCCTTATTTCCATGGCGTCCCGCCATTTTATCTCCAACAGAAATTTTCCTTAGCTGTGCAACATACACCCTTACAACTTGATTAACGCCTGGAGGAAGCTCGTCTCCTGCATCCCTAGAAAATACCCGAACCCCTATTACCTTGCCTGATTCTCCAGATAATACTTTGAGTGAAGTATCCCTCATATCCCGTGCCTTATCACCAAATATGGCACGCAGTAATTTTTCCTCAGCAGGAGGTTCCGTTTCTCCTTTTGGCGTCACCTTCCCAACAAGAATATTTCCTGCTTTTACTTTGGCTCCCACCCGAATGATGCCTTCTTCATTTAAATTAGCCAATGCCTCCTCAGACATATTGGGTACTTCCCTTGTAATTTCCTCCGGACCCAATTTTGTGGTTCGTACGTCCACTTCATAACGATGAATATGTATAGATGTAAATACATTATCCTTTAAAAGCCTTTCCGAAATGATAATCGCATCCTCGAAATTATATCCTTCCCAAGGTACAAATGCGATCAATACATTCCGACCCAAAGATAACTCTCCTTGGTCTGTCGACGTGCCGTCTGCCAATAAATCACCTGGCTTCACAACATCACCCAAACGAACAACTGGTTTTTGATTTTTACATGTATTTTGATTCGAACGGTCATACTTTTTAAGAAGATATTCCCGATCCTTTCCATTTGATTGCTTTATAACAATTCTTTCAGCATTTAACTGGGATACTTTCCCAGCAACATCAGATTTGACCAATACACACCCGTCTCTGGCAAGAATCTTTTCTAAACCGGTTCCCACATAAGGCGCTTCTGGTGTTATAAGAGGTACTGCCTGACGCTGCATATTGGCTCCCATGAGCGCCCTGTTTGCATCATCATGCTCTAGAAAAGGAATCAGTCCACAAGACACTCCCAGCAACTGTCTGGGTGCAACCCCAATGAAATTTACATCTTTAGGGTTTACAAAGATAAACTCTCTGTTAAACCTTGCAATAACAGACTCTCCCAATAACTTACCCTTTTTTGTGGGTGTATCCCACGGAGATATATTATATTTTTCCTCAACATCTGCTGTTAAATATTGAACCTCCGTTCCGACCACCCCTTTGCTCACTTCATAATAGGGTGTCTCTATAAAACTAAAATCATTTACACGAGCAAAAGTAGCAAGCGGCCCAATAAGACCCGCGTTGGGTCCCTCTGGCGTTTCAATCGGACAAATTCGACCATAATGTGATGGATGAATATCCCTTACCTCAAAGCCCGCCCTTTCCTTTGTTAAACCACCCGGACCTAATGCACTTAAACGCCTTTTATGGGCAATTTCAGCTAAAGGATTGGTTTGATCCATAAACTGTGATAATTGAGAACTACCGAAGAATTCTCGCATAACAGCTACCAATGGTCGAATATTAATTAAGTTCTGAGGCACAATTTTTTCCTGCCCCTTTACTGCCATCTGTTCTCTGATAAGTCGTTCTAATCGTGCCAACCCGACACGAAACTGTTTCTGTAGCTGCTCACCAACAGTTCGAATTCGTCGATTTCCCAAATGATCAATATCATCCGTTATTCCTTTGTTGTCTAAAAGATCAAGCACATAGTTTACAGCACCATATATGTCATTAGATGTTAAAACCGTTTTGGTAATTTTTTCATCAATATTCATCCGCTTATTTATTTTATATCGACCCACTTTTCCTAAATCATACTTTACTGGATCAAAAAACAAGCCTTTTAATAAACTCTTGGCGCCCTCTAGTGTTAAAGGATCGCCAGGCCGCAACCGACGGTGAATTTCTAATAAAGACTCTTCCGGCGATACCACAGGACATTTCTCAAGAGTTCGCATCATCAATTCTGGATTGGTAACCTTTTTAAGGATATCTTCTTTTGTAAAACCCAACGCACCCAATAATATCGATACAGGCATTTTTTTCACTTTATTAATATGAGCATAAATAACCTGATGGTTATCTGTTTCAATTTCTAACCAAGCACCTCTGTTAGGTATAATCGTTGCCAAATATGTTATCTTGTCCCGGGTTACACCCACCTTTTTCCTGAAATATATTCCTGGAGATCGAATAAATTGACTCACACCAACCCGCTCAGCACCATTTATTAAAAATGTGCCCATATCTGTCATAACAGGAATGTCACTCATAAATACTTCTTGTTCCTTTATTTCGCCCGTTTCTTTATTAATAAGCCGAACAGGCACGCTCAGAGACGCAGAATACGTGACCTCCCGTCTGCGACACTCCTCCAATGATAACTCTGCTTTCTCTAATCGATATCCAGGAAGAAACTCCATCTCATATTTCCCACCATAACCAACTATGGGTGATATGTGGTCAAACTCTTCTTTGAGACCCTCATTAATAAATTTTTTAAAAGATCCAGTCTGTAACTCTAATAAATTAGGAATTTCAAGAACGTCCCTTGGAATTTCCGAATGTAGTGGCTTTCTTTGCCGCACTTTACTTTTTCCTGCCATACACAAATCACCTCGTCTAAAAAGTGACCTGAGACATTCATTGCCTCAGGTCATTTCACCAATAATACCGATTACTTAATTTCTACTTTTCCACCTTGCGCTTCAAGCTTTTTCTTTATTTCTTCCGCTTCTGCTTTCTCAATTCCCTCTTTTACAGCTTTTGGAACAGTATCCACCATTTCTTTGGCTTCCTTTAATCCTAAACTCGTAATCTCACGAATTGCTTTCAAAACTTGAATCTTCTTGTCGCCACATTCTGTTAATATGACACTAACAGTTGCCGGCTCACTATCCTCATCCGCATCCGCACCCGCAGCTGCAACAGCAGCTGGAGCCGCAGCAACAACACCAAATTTATCTTCCAATACTTTTACCAATTCAGATAGCTCCAATACAGTCATCTTTTCAACTGTTTCTAGAACTTGCTTTGCCGTTTTGGACAAATCTTTTTCACCTGAAGTATCTGCCTTCTTTTCACTACTCTTTTCTTGATCGGTTGACTTTTCTACAACAGCTTTCTCCGTTGTAGAAGTTGTTTCTTCAGCCATTAGTCATTCACCTCCTGTTTTTTTTGTTTTTATCGCCTGCACAACACCTATAAATCCTCTAATTGGACTGGCCAATGTCATGACCAATCCGCTTATTGGTGATTTTAATCCCCCCACCGTTCTCGCAATCAATTCATCGCGTGAGGGTAACTTTGAAAGTGCCTTTAGCGTACTTTCTTCCAACATAGATCCATCCAATACACCGCCCTTGACAGCTAGAAAACCCTTCTCCTTTATGAAAGAATAGATCGCTTTTGCAATTTTCCCCGGGTCATCTTTCGTATTGACCAACACCGTTGGGCCCTCCAATATTTTAGGAGAAAAATTCAAACCCAGATCACCCAATGCGCGACGGATCAATGTGTTCTTTATAACAGTCATATCTGAATTTATCGCTCTACACTGCTTTCGTAACTCCGTCATATCCTGAACAGAAAGACCTCTATAATCCGCAAATACTGTTACTGAAGAAGCCTCAATACGTTCTCGTATGGTCTTGACCGCATCAACTTTCTCAGAACATACAACTTCAACGGATTTATTCATGATGATTCACCTTGATCCCCGGCCCCATAGAGGAACATATCACGGTTGTTTTCATATACACACCTTTAAGGGAAGCCGGCTTCACCTTCTGTATCGTTTCATGGACACATTTGAAATTAGATTCAATTTGTTCATCCGAAAAGGATAATTTTCCGATGGACACATGAAGATTGCCTTCCTTGTCATTGCGGTACTCAATTTTACCTGACATGAATTCCAAAACAGTCTTTTTTATATTATCCGTCACTGTGCCGCTTTTAGGACTTGGCATCAGCCCCTTCGTGCCAAGATCTTTGCCCAACTTGCCAACCTTCGGCATGACTGAAGGCGTCGCAATCACCAAATCAAATTCAAACCAACCCCCTTTTATTTTCTCAATCAATTCATCACATCCCGCCTCTATCGCTCCGGCTTCTTTCGCCTCTTTTATCGCATCACCTTCCGCAATAACAATGACACGTAACATTTTTCCCGTTCCATGCGGTAACGCTACCGTACCCCGTACTTGCTGCTCCGCATACTTGGGGTCGATCCCTAAATTAAAATGCGCTTCAATCGTTTCATCAAATTTTGCATACGCTGTTTTCCTTACAAGCTGTACCGCATCTTTTATGCTATATTGTTGATCTAGATCAACACCTTCTACCTTTTCTCTATATAGCCGACTTCTTCTCATCTCTCTACCTCAACGCCCATGCTTCGCGCAGAACCCTTTATTATTTTAATCGCTTGCTCCATAACGTCCGTATTCAAATCTGGCATTTTTATGGTCGCAATATTTTTCAAATCTTCTTTGGTCAACCGCTTACCGACTTTCTTAATATGCGGTGTCGGAGACCCCTTGGGCGTCTTGGCTGCTTTCAATATCAGCTGACTTACAGGCGGGGTTTTCAATACCAATGAAAAGGATTTGTCTTTATAAACTGATATCTCAACAGGCACTATCGTGCCACCTTTATCTTTCGTTTGGTCATTATATGCCTTACAAAAGTCCATTATATTTACACCATGCTGACCCAACGCAGGTCCTATAGGGGGTGCCGGCGTTGCCTTTCCCGCAGGTATTTGCAACTTAATAATTGTCATAATTTCTTTTTTAATTTTTTTTGCCATGTTATCTCGCTACCGCCTTCTCTACTTGATCAAACTCGAGCTCTACAGGTGTTTCTCTGCCAAATATTGATATCAATGTCTTTAATTTTCCCTTCTCAGGATTAATTTCCGAAATCGATCCAGAATATCCCCTAAACGGTCCACCGATCACTTTAATCACCTCCCCTTCTTCAAAATCAACTTCAACTTTTTTCGTTTTATCCCCTATTTTTCGAAGCACTTTTAATATTTCATCATCCGTAACAGGCGTTGGTGTACTTTTTGTGCCCACAAATTTGGCGACTCCCGTTATTCGACTCAGCTCAAAACAAAGCTGGCTATCTATTATGATCTGAATAAATACATACCCTGGAAATATGCGAGATGTCTTTTCAAATCGCTTGTTATCTCGAATTTCAATCGTTTCTTCTTCAGGCACCAATACCCTCAATACCTTGCTTTCTAACTTTTTTTCATCAACTAGCCGCTGTATCCTTGCGCTGACCTTTAGCTCTTGTCCTGTAAAACACTGAAGTATGAACCATTGACGACCGTCATCCGGTGTCGCTTCCTCAACTTTCTCGTCACCATCAGATTGAACGTCATCTGAATCAGAAGTATCATCTTTACTCTCAGTATTCTCAGCTGACGGCTCTTCTTCCGTATCAACAGGTGCTTTCGCATCCTCTTCTGGAGCCTTATCCTCTTCTGGAGTCTCAGTGACTTCAGCCTGCAATACCTCTTCTTCTTTTGGCGGCTCTTCTTGAGCTTCCAGCCCTTCTACTATCGCAGTTGATTCCACCTGGTCATTCTCTGTCATTAACTAAACACCCCTAAAAATGATAAACAGCTTCGAAAAAATCATATCCAGCACAGCTATAAACGATGTAGACGCAATCACGATCGCCATAATAATGATTGAAGCCCTCGTAACACTTTCACGATCCGGCCAACTTACCCTCTTCAGTTCAACTTTTGTATCAGAAAAAAAGCCCCTAAACGAAGACTTTGATTTTTCAACAGCTTTTGATTTCATTTATACGTCACTTAGTATATTCCTTTTCACAGTACGTCTGGCAGGCTCGGTCGGATTCGAACCGACAACATTCGGTTTTGGAGACCGACGCTCTACCAATTGGAGCTACGAGCCTAAGCTATTTGGTTTCCTTATGCGAAGTATGTGACTTACACCACCTGCAATATTTTTTCAACTCAAGCCTGCTCGCAGTATTCCGCTTATTCTTATTGGAGGTGTAATTCCTTCGTCCGCATGATTCACATTCTAGTGTCAATATTTCTCTCATGTTTTCAGGTCACCTACCTCAAAAAATTAATATGCAAGGTGAAACTCTATCATGAAGGTTTTACCCTGTCAACAACTAGAAAATACCTGTGAAATGTTATAAAAATTCAATGCCAAGCCATTGCCGAAAATACCCTCGAAAAGAGGTATCTGAATTCTGGAAAATAGGCTCAAATTTATCAAATAATTCTCTAAACTGCCTCTCTGTTTCTTCTACATAGGCTTCTTCTACAAGTTGTGGTCCATTGAGGGAACACTGTTGATACACATCTCCCAATTGACTATAAAAATCCGCCCAAGGCTTTAAAATACATTTGGTTTCAATGTAACGCTTCACTCCTTCAAGCACGGTACGGTATCTAGATTCTTTAAGATTTTTCTCTAAAATCAGTTTGTCCAACATTCTACCAAGGCTAAGTATATAGCCATCCTCCGTTTTTTCAGGAACAACTTTGGTCAATTGTTGCTTGGCAAGTTTGGCAGAAAGTGCCTCTAAGTACAGGTCATCTATGGCCTGATACCATACCCTGAGCTTGTCATAGAATTGCGTCAGCATCTCATGATTAATCTGTTCTATTTTTGCATGATGTTGCCGGGATATGGACTCCATATGTGTATTCTGCACCCTGGCTGCTTTTAACTTCTCAAACACTTGTTCTGATTTTATTTCCAATTTCGATGCATCTCCAAGAAGTAGGGCTCGAAATAATTCTTCTCTTTCAAACAGCTGAATCTGGGCCATGGCTTCGTCTTGTGAATGAACCACAATTTGTGAAGAACCTGGCTGCCCCTGGCGCCCTGCCCGTCCAATTCCCTGTGCCTCCACCCGATCATTGATGGGATAAAATCCGAATATGACATGAAGCCCTCCCGCCTCTAGTGCGTCTCTCGACAATATAATATCGGTACCGCGGCCCGCTGTATTCGTGGCAACAGTAACCATTCCTGCATTCCCCGCCCGAGATATGATATAGTCCTCATCTTCTTCCTGAATGGCATTTAACACATGATGCGTCATGTGTTTTTCTTTCATTTTTGCGGATATTTCGAGACTATCATTGGTGGTTCTCACCAAAATTAACACGGGACGCCCGAGTGCCTTCATTTTGTCTATTTCGCTAAAAATATATGTGTAATACTCCTCTTTTGTGTGCTGATATACAGGCTGTAAATTTACTCTTCTATTGGTAAGATGCGAAGGTACATCAAATGTATCCACATCATAAACGTTTTGGATCTCTTCTCTCTCTACCCGGCTTCCCATTGTCCCTGATAAGCCAAATAGCTGATCGTATTCTCCAAAATATACGGGATGCCCCATGGCGGCACCTGTCTTTGATTTCTGTCCCATTTTAATCCCATGTTTGAGCTCTAAAAATTCATGTATTCCATTTTGCCAACGGCTTCCCGTACTGAGCTGCCCTGTGTGTTGGTAATCCATAATGACAATCGATTTTTGATGGGATTTTGACCCATCATCGCCTATATTTTCCTCAATTTTTACCACGTAGTCTCTACCTTCTACATATTCTGTGAGGGCCCCTTGAGCACTAACAATCCATTTTCGGATATCAAAATCACTGAATTCCCATTGCCTATCAGGATCAATATGCTTGAGACGTGCTTTAAAATCACTCACCGGATCAAAGCCTGACGCTCTACCAAAGCTTACAAAACTGAAAATGAGGCGGAAAATCCACTGGTCTTTTGACGTTGCAGACACACCCATTCGTGCAGAATTTCGTGACTTATCAATAAACATATTATCCACTTCATCAACGATCACGGCATGAAAAGGCTTCGGTACAACACGATCTCCTACGTTTTTGACCCGTGATTGTGCATTAAACAACTGGTCCCTCATAATGGCAAACTCAAAATCTGTATTCGTTCCAAACACAATATCTCCAGAAAAATTCTTCGATGTGGGCCTTTCCATACATATATGACTGGATGATAACCCAAATAGTTCAAAAAATGGACGATATTTTTTTTCATCTCGCTTTGCCAAATACCGGGAAGAGGTCACAATATCTACACTCAACCCCTTAGCCGCCAATAACACTGAAAGCAAAGCGATGATGGTTGACTTACCCTCACCTGTTCTCACTTGTGCCAATCGCCCCGAGAGTGACTCAGGTTTATATCGTAACAACCCTAACACCGTATACATTTGTGTATTATACGGAAAAATCTGATACGTTCGCCGTATGAGTTCCCGAGCAATGGCTAAAAATCGTGTTGTATCACCAGGAGACCAGTGACCGGCTCTTATTATTTCTTTTGCTTGGCTTTGCAAATCAGAAACGGGTAAAGCCACCATCTCCTTCCCCAACCGTTGAATGTCTAAATAATCTGCGATAACCTCTCCCAATTCGGACGTATCTAAAAGATGTTCAACATCTCTATTTAAGGTAGAAAATTCGTGATTGACTTCTCCTATTGGCTTTTCCGGGAATAATTCTGCCATGATCACCGATTTTTCTTTCTTTAATTCTGAAATGATCGTATTGATATCTTGTATACCTTTGTCCATGACCCTTTCTATACATTCCTCTGCTTTCTCGGGAACCAGTGAAGATATATCTGAAATGGTTTGACATAGCAAAAGTAAATTTTCAAAAGATGTGCGCTTCTGGCGGGCAACGTCGATAAATACCCATTGAAAGATATCAGAATCCAGCTCTTTTTTGATTCTGACACCCCAATTAATGAGCGCAAACAATTTCTTACCTGGAATAGTGGAACCATACATATGCGCGAGTTCAAGAAATATACATTCATCAGATTGGGATAAAATTTCCTTTCTGTTTGCTTCTTTTAAAAGTCCGTAAAATGTGAAGTATACTGGTTTTGCCTTCTCATTCATTGACATGAAGAACTTTTTGACTTGGCTCCTTTCCCACATACTCCCGGTCCTCTTTCCAAAAAGGGCGCTTTTATTCGGAACAGCTAGAATTTTGAAGAACGTCATATCACTTCTCCAAATCGGGAACGGTTAATGAGCTCTCTGATTTTATGTTTTGTGGCAGCCAAACACCCACTCTTTTCCAAAGCAGCCATCAAGGCACTTCGTTTATCTTTTTCAGGATCCACTTTCTTCAAACCAAACCATCTTGTTGTTCGTCCAAATTGGACTTTAGATTCATAATACACATCAATTAAATAAGAGCAGCTCATGGGATCTTCCATTACCAATACCACCATGGCTTCAATCATATTTTTTGATTTTTTTAGAATCTTAAGTATTGGTATATTCACCATAGCTGATATACGTTTTTCAATGTTCACTTGAAAATCTCTTAACCCTCTTTCAAGATCTGGACTTATATCTATGGCACGCCTTCCCTCATGGTTGACAAAGAAGGGGTTTGCCTTGGCACCTAATAATGCTTTTGAAATATTGAGGTCTTTGGCTGCTGCCAATTGGAGCGCTGTTTGTCCGTCAATAACCTCATTCACATCAATGCTGTCACTAGCTAAAATCGTTCTCACCACATCAAGAAACCCATATTCAATCGCCACATGAAGCAATATCAATCCAATCGGAGCATGTAATGTCTCCTCTTGACTCACCTTCCAGAAGGGTAATCGATCCACATTTTTTGTGGATAAAGGGGTTGTTTTAGAAAGTACATTCAGCAAAAATATAAACATCTCTTCATTATGTTCAGCAGATGCAAACCAACGCAGATCTACCTCTTGAATGAATCCAACTTTATCCAATAACGCCACAACATCATTGAAACCTGAAGATATACATATGGGCACCATTGCCTGTATCTGATCAGTGATAACCCGACTCGTATCGGCTTGCATCATGTCTGAAAGATCTTGTATCAGAGAACACACCATATCAAACCGATGTCTAAATTCATCTCCCGATAATGCGATCGCGGCCTGTATACGTTCAATACAAAGCAGCTCATAAGAAGTGGCCTGTCTCATTTCTTTTTTAAGAAAGTCCAATAATGGACCCTTTATGTCATCTGACTGTAAATGGCATAATTCCATCACAGTTAGTTTCGATACAGGAGCCTCAACAACTAACTCGCGATTAGCTACCCCACCCATGACCCCCGAAAGCAATGATAAGAGCTCTATTTTCCCCTCAGAAATGATCAGGGGTAAAATATAGTCTCCCAAAATAATATCGCTATCTATAATCGGTTGATTAAGATCAAACCCTATTTCAAGAAAGCGGCAAAAATCTGTCAAATTTCCCTTCCGTATCACATCTTCCAAATGGGATATTTCAGACTCTGGAAGTTGTTGGGTCGCATAAAGCGCCATAAAAGACCCGATTCGAACAGGATCATTGGTTGCCATTACTTTCTCTAAAATAGAAGTCTTGCTTTCTATTTCTCTAAAATGAGGATCTCGACATAACGCTAATGCTATATCCCATTGCTCATACTCGATGGCAAAATGGACCAGAGAATCTGAACCGTCCGGGGTAAAGTGATAGAGTTTAGGAAACTCGCTCATCAATTTAACCAATGTACTGTTTCCGCGTTTTACAGCCTCCATTAAAAGTAACCGACAATTTGTACTCATCT
>JABSQL010000179.1 GCA_013215865.1 Candidatus Margulisiibacteriota bacterium | reverse complement strand
GGTCCATGCCATCTTCCAATGTTTCTTCATCCATTTGGTCAAGTTCCTCTTTAATAAGTTGTCTAAGTTGTTCTTTTGTAATTTTCAATGATTTTCTCCTGTTAAAACGAAAGTTTCTCCCATAAATAGTTATCTAAAGAAACAAAAGCGGCAGTTTTCTTGCGAGCTTGGAACGCTTCCTTATCCATCTCTCCAACATCTCCAAACCCCGAAGAATCCACCCTGTAAATATCCACGCCATATGACAGTAAAAGTTTGCTTATTTTGTCTTCTTTTGCTTCTGCATCCGAATCAAGGGCAATGTATATCTTCCCGCATTTATCTACAATCTTTTGAAAAATATAGCTATTTTCGCGCAATGTAGAGCCAAGTAATGGAATAGCATTACCTGCAACGATTGCATCGAAGATGCCTTCAACAATTGTGATATCTTTATCCCAATCTAAATAGAGATCATTAAAGATAAAATCCTTTTCTGCTGGTGGGTTTTTATACTTTTGCCATTCGCCCGAAGTATATGATCTGGCAATAAAATAGTTTAAGTTTCCTTTCATATTAAATGAAGGAATAATAATTCTTTGTTTATAATCTCCGTCTGGACAATATCCCATTTTCCACCAAACAATATCATCTCTTGTTAATCCACGAGACTTAAGATATTGTCTAGCGGGAATTGATAAAGGATTTATTATTATATCGGTTAAGCTTATGAATTCTTCTGGTAGAGAAATATCAACTATTTCTTTAATATTATCGATTTCCGAAAAATCTACAATGCCAACAAGCGAATTCCATTGACTTTTATTTTCAGGACTTCCATGAAAACGAACAAGCCAACTAATATCCTTACCGATATAATCACAGACCCAACATTTAAAAACATTTTTATCAAAGTTTAAAGAAAGCTTTTTCCGATGATGTTTGCACTTGGGGCAATAAAAAAGGTATTCATCATTTACTTTATAATAAGAACCAAGAAAATCCTTTATGATCCTGAGTTTTCGTTCAGACACGTTAAGCCTGCTTTTGCCATGACCAAAGCGTCTGCACGATCATAATATTGGGGTTTAGGATTTCCATGCTTTGTCCATTCTACTATAAAACTGGGCTCTTTGTCAAGAAGAAACTTCATAACAATTTCTTTAGCTTTTTGACCTCGCTTAATGGTAATCCCGCATTTCTTTCTTGCTGATATTGCTGGGATAAATCCAGGTTTAATACCAAATTCTTCATAACACATCCATGAAATAATTCCATTAAACTTAATTAATGTTGAAATTGTGTGGGATGAAGACTTGCCCATCATAAACATATTAAGTGCTGGTTCAATAAAAATGTGATCAATTGGATAATCAATTTCTTTAAGTTTATCTTTTATGAATTTAGCTTTGCAAAATAAGTCTGGAAAATAATTTTTGTTACGCATATCCCAATCGCCAATTTCAACGATTGAACCATCAAGATTAAGAATTGCAAATCCAGTTATGCTAGTAGAAATATCAAGACCGAGAAT
>JABSQL010000178.1 GCA_013215865.1 Candidatus Margulisiibacteriota bacterium | reverse complement strand
TTAAATTAGCGCCTAAAGACACGCTGCAAATCGTTGTGCAAGGGCAGGAAATATTAACGGTCACCATCACGACGATTCACTCCAAATCTTTTTCCTACACTATATTGAATCGCAGCCCCATTCATGACGCTCAACATCGCTTCACTTTGGCCCAGGCCCTGCCGAAACAAGATAAAATGACAGACATATTCAAAAAATGCACGGAGATTGGGGTCTCTGAATTTATTCCTGTCTTAACAGAACGCTGTGTATCAAGGCCCAAAGACACAACCCATAAAATTACCCGATGGAAAAAAGCCATTGAGAGCGCTGCATCTCAATCCAAGCAACAAGACATCCCATTATTGCATAACATGAAACATTTAAAAGAGTTTATTTCATATATTAATACAAACCCGCATGACATCATGATTGTTCCTTGGGAGGAGACAGAGCTTGATCAGGGACTATCTGCCTTAATTCCCAAAAACAACACGCCTACATCAGTGTGTGTGTTCATTGGTCCAGAAGGCGGGCTTTCAATCACTGAGATCAAACAGTTACAAGCAGTGGGGTTCAAAACCTGTTCCTTGGGATTATATATATTGCGGACAGAAAACGCTGGTTTTTTCACTTTCTCTCAAATACGATTTGCCCTTCAAAGCGGATTTCGATACACTTAACCCCAAGCGCGGGCACACAGTCGCCTCTTCGGAGGAGGAAAGTCCGGGCTCCGCAGAGCAGGATGCCTTCTAACGGAAGGACGGGGTAACCCGATGGAAAGTGCCACAGAAAATATACCGCTTTCGTTCATTTGAAAGTAAGGGTGAAATGGTGAGGTAAGAGCTCACCGGGCTTTTGGCAACAAGGGTCGCATGGTAAACCCCATCCGGAGCAAGATCAAATAGAGGAAAAGAAACGGCTCGTTTCGCTATGATTCCTGGGTTGATTGCTTGAGCTTCTTGGCAACAAGCGGCCTAGATAGATGACTGTGCCAGACAGAACCCGGCTTACCGCCTGCGCTTATAATTAGGTCAATAAATCCCCAATATCTCTAAACCCCTTAATCTGGTATTGGTTCTGAGAATAAGATTTCTTTCCCCCATATATAATTGTAGGCTCTACGGTTTGGTTATTGAGGGCTTCATAGTATTTTAAGCCTTTAAAGTAGGTACTATTCATTGTCTCACTACTCTTAATTTCAACAGCCTGAATGTCAGGGCCCTTTTCAATGAGGAGATCCACTTCATTTCCCACGTTATCCCTGAAGTAATACAAATGGGGCTTATGGCTGGTGTGGTAACATTGCTTAAAACATTCAGCAACAATAAATGCTTCAAATATAGCGCCTTTAAGAGGGTGTGAAGAAATCTGATGGGGTGTTTGAATCCCCAATAAATTAAGACTAAGCGCAGTATCCAGAAAATATAACTTTGGTGATTTGATCAATCTTTTGCGATAATTCTTAAAATGGGGTTTCAAAAGTACAATGATATAGCTTGTCTCCAAAATCGAAAGCCAACTCCTAACTGTATTTACACTGATACCCACATCATTTGAGATTTGAGACAAATTAACAATCTGGCCATTTAGGGACGCACATACCTTTAAAAATGTTTCAAATGCGCCCAGGCTAGTTACATTGAGAAGTTGTCTAATATCCCTCTCAATATACAAGGATATATAATATCCCATTGCTTCTTGAGGGTCTAAATTATGGCTAAATATTCTCGGATAAAACCCCTTAAATATGATATCTTCACTATTCAGTTCTTTTAATTGTTTTTGTGTATAAATTTCTCTCAAGGAATACGGCAGTAAGGTCAAAAGCGCTGTTCTTCCTGCAAGAGATTGAGAAACCGAAGACAGTAACTGAAAATTTTGGCTCCCCGTTAGAATAAACTGCCCAGGTATATTATTTTCATCTACAGCTGTTTGAATATAAGACAGCAGACCTGGGTAGCGTTGTATTTCATCCAATATAACACCTTTATCTGAGACCTTTCGAATAAACCCATTTGGGTCCTCTTGTATTTGGTTCCTGACATCTATACTTTCTAATGTGACATACTCTTTTTTGGGAAATAAATGCCTGCAAAGTGTGGTCTTTCCAGATTGCCTCGGCCCTGTAACGGTGACAACGGGATATTGCGCCGCTAATCGCTTAACATGAGATTCCAAAAACCGTTTTTGATATTTTCCTGACATGCTTAAATCTTTACATATTTGCAATCGGAATGCAAATATGTAAAGAATGGCCAGACAGAACCCGGCTTACCGCCTGCGCTTATTTAGTTGAAATAGTATTTCTCAATATTTTGCCAATATGAAGATACAGATAGGAAGCAAACTCCTGCACTGTTGGTACCTCCATTGCATAATCAATATCGAGCACAAAATCTTGTTTAATAGGGTCAGAACCTATTGTGATATTTGAAAACTTAATATTCCCCGAATTAGTTACAACATGACAAGTCGAGTCCAAGTTCAATTTTAAGCCCTTTTTATAAATCCGATTAATATCATCAAATAGAAGATCTGCCTCTTGGGATATATTATTTTTGTCAGTACTCGTATTGGTGTTATCACCCATTTTATAAGTGACGCCTTCTGGTAGGCATTTCAAAGATTCTTTAATAGAAGCGATTTTTTCTTCACCATATGGACATGCATCATATAAAATTATCTCTCCTTGGGATAAAGCCTTGAGCAGCTCTTCAATTATATATATGTTAGCATTACGATTTAGATAGTAATCTGTTTTCCATACTCTTTTACCCGCCACAACAGTAAAAGATGATTTAATGCCAAGTTTATTCAACGTAATAAGCCAGAGTTCCTTCTTACTATCAATTAAAAGACTATTCCAAACAATACGAATCATTACATTCTGGTCCTTAACTCTAGGAATAGAGAAACTATGCACCCAATTACTGGCAGAGATATACGGTTCGTGAGAACTCAGGTGAAAGGAGTAATATCCTCCATCTACATTCTTTGAACTCTTAAAAACAACTACAGGTGGAGCATCCTGTTCGCTTCCTATAGCACCCTTCAAAAAGCCCGTTACATAAATATGTTTATTCCCTTTTTTTCATATATATTCTTTATTTTTATGTTCTTAAACTCACATAAAGCATCTAAGAATTTCCTTATCGATTGCACATAATGATATATTTGTCCGTTTACTTTGCTATGATCAGCACCTTTAGGCGGAAATGCACCAATCTGAGCAGCCGAAACAATTTTGTACATCATAAAACCACTTCCTTTCATAAATTTAGCATATTTTTATCATATATTTCATAAATTTACAAACAACTTTAAATCCTAGAGAGTATTAAACCAATCCGGTAAAAAACTGGGCGGCAGGTAATATGGTGATGCCATCTTTTGTAAAGCGCTTATCGCCATTTAGAGTAACAAGGTATGAAAATGGGATTTTCAATTTATCTTTGAAATATTTTAAGGACGTTGGTATTGAGGGGTCTGACAACTTAACCTCAACA
>JABSQL010000177.1 GCA_013215865.1 Candidatus Margulisiibacteriota bacterium | reverse complement strand
GCATCATTCGAGCCTCTCCAATATATCATCCTCTTCGATCGTGCCGTATTCTCTATAAATTTTTTGAATAACCGCTAACGCGACTCCCAACGTGCCCACACCCACAACAATAGCCGTGAGCATCAACACATGTGGAAGAGGGTTCACATATGCTTCAACATGTATGGCATGCTCAAGACCCGCATGGTGATCCAAAATGGGAATAGATGCATACCGCTTGGTACCCACAGAAATATAAAATAGAATGATGGATGTCTGAAAAATCGCCATTCCCATGACTTTTTTAATGAGATTGTTTTTCGAAATCATTGCCCAAAGTCCAATCATCATTAAGATGACATATACAACATAATTATACTTGGCAATAATAAATTCTAATGTCATAAGCCTTGATCCAACTGACCTTCTGATGCCAAATCTGCGTATATCGAAAACATCGCCGTCATTACGGTCAATGCCACACCTATTTCAACACCCAACATCGCATGCGATCGTGCCATGACTCGGTCCGTGCCCGGTAAAATCGCACTCAGAACACTGTAGTCCAGAAAATTTCCACCTAAAAACATACATAAAATTCCGATTCCTGAAAAAATGAGAACCCCTAAGGCTGACAACATCACTGTGGCCTTGTTTGATATCTTTTTGAGGGCACTGGGTAATCCAAACGCAATGGCCATTAGAATCAGACTTGCACCCAATATAACACCTCCTTGAAACCCGCCACCAGGGCTATGGTGACCATGGGCAACAATATATAACGCAAACAACTGCATCATAGGTACCATGATTCGAGTCGCCGTCTTCACAATTGGACTTCCAGATACATCCATTGAAACTTCCGACTCTCTTTTGGGCCGTCGCAACATAAATAGCACAGCAATGCCCGCTACAAATACAACCACTGTCTCAAACATCGTGTCAAAACCACGATAGTCTGCCAAAAGGGCTGTCACAATGTTAGGTACTGCTGTGTCATGAATGGCATTCTCAATGTAATACGAAGATACATGCTCACTTGCTGGAGATATGGGATCTCCCCAATCTGGAAAATCACCAATAGCATACACCAGCACCGCACCTGTCACCAAAACCACTAAAAAGGCCAATACTTTAAATTCTTTTAACAAACTCAATCTTTTGTTCTCCTCTTAGTGTGTAATACTGTCGCCAATATCAAAACCGTTGATATTCCGGCGCCCACCGTCGCTTCTGTAAATGCCACATCAACCGCACCCATCCCCGCCCATAATAAACACATGAGGAAACTATAGACCCCAAAAATAATCGCCGACCCCAACAGGTCTCGAATACGCAGCGCAGATAACGCGGATACAATAACAAGGGTTAAAATGATAATGTCAAATTGCCAAATCATGTATTTTCCGATTCAGACTCTTTTGTCCAGTGTGGCACACCCGCATCATAACCCGCCTTCATAATGGCATGAGTTGCCGTTGGACTTCCGATGAATATAAATATACAAATCAGTATCATTTTTAAACTGACCAAACCCATTTCTAAAGTAACATGATCACCTTGGCCCACATGATATAGTGCTAATCCAATGAGTATTAATAAGCTAGATAAGGTATCTCCCTTTCCAGCGGCATGCATTCTTGTATAAAAATCGGGTAACCGCAACAGTCCCAAACTGGTTCCAAAAAAGAAAAGCAAACCAAGCGAAACAAGGGCAACCACTACATATTCAATCATGGTCAGTTACCTTATGAATGACCGATTTATGTCGATTGAATAGCCCTGCTGCTGCAATCGAAACGATAAAATTAAGAAGGGCATAAGCCAATGCAATATCTACAAACATATCCACACGATGAAATAATACCCCGATTACCAGTAACATAATGGTTGTTTTGGTTCCGATCACATTCACCGCAACCAACCGATCAATCACAGTGGGCCCTATAACAGCACGGACCATCACCAGACAGGTTAAACCCAATAAAATAATGCCCGCTCCTGTAAAAAACACATCCATATTCATTCAAAAACCCTACTGATATGTCGTTCCATATCCTCAGAAATGCCTTGTGCTGTTTTATCTGTGAGCGCATGAACCAAGAGTTCATCATCATTTAAATCAATGGTAATGGTGCCAGGGGTGAGGGTGATTGAATTGGCAAACATAAACTTTCCAAACTCGTCCGAAATAGAGGTTCTAAACCGTACAATCTGTGGATTGATAAGAGATTTCATGTTGGGATGACATACCAGATATATTACGTGAAAATTGGCTAGAATAATTTCCCAGTTCAGCCATAGAAAAAACCGAACAAATTTGATACTAAATTTCAGTCGCTTCATTAACCCAAATTCGGTATCATTAAACAATAAATCGCGGGACGCATAAGCGACCAAACTCGACGATATGACGCCCAATACGAGATGAAACACATCAAATTTTCCAGACAGCAAAATCCAGAATCCCAAAAGAAAGATAAACGTTGTTAAATATCGCACGATACAGGGAAGTTTAAAGTCTCAGAAACAATCAGTCAAGAATTTTCAAAAAACCTGCTATAATCTCTCCTCATGAACAAAGAATTTCAATCACAGCCATTTCCGGGCTCAACAAAAATATATGTGAAGGGGTCAGACGACTCCATTAAAGTGCCTTTTCGCGAAATTGCCTTGTCTGATACGGTATCTGACAAAGGAACACGCAAAAATCCACCCCTAAGAGTCTATGACACCAGCGGACCATACACAGACCCGGACCATCATGTAAATATAAAAGAAGGGCTGCCCAAGCTCCGAAATAAATGGATTATTAATAGAGAAGATGTAGAGGAATTAAACGGTCCTTCATCTACTTTTCAACTCATGAGGTTAAGAGACCCGAAATATGAAGACATCCGGTTCCCCCATCAACCCAAACCCCTTCGTGCCAAACCTGGCAAAACCGTTACACAAATGCACTACGCCAAAAAAGGTATTGTCACATCCGAAATGGAATTTGTGGCCATTCGTGAGGGGATGGACCCTGATTTCATTCGAAGTGAAGTCGCAAAAGGAACCGCCATTATTCCAGCCAATATTAATCACCCTGAATCAGAACCCATGATTATTGGGAGGAAGTTTTTGGTTAAAATCAATGCCAATATCGGAAATTCAGCCGTCACTTCCAACATTGATGAAGAAGTCGAAAAAATGACCTGGGCCGTTCGTTGGGGTGGCGATAATGTCATGGACCTATCTACAGGCAAACACATTCACGAGACCAGAGAATGGATCATCAGAAACTCCTGCGTGCCCATCGGCACCGTACCGGTCTATCAAGCCCTTGAAAAAGTAAATGGAAAAGCCGAAGAACTGACGTGGGAACTCTATAGAGACACCCTCATAGAACAGGCCGAACAAGGCGTCGATTATTTCACCATTCATGCCGGCGTCAGACTGGCGTATATTCCCCTCACAGCCAAACGTAAAACAGGCATTGTATCGCGGGGCGGCGCCATCATGGCAAAGTGGTGTATGTCCCACAATCAAGAAAGCTTTCTATACACCCATTTCGAAGAAATCTGTGACATCATGAGACAGTACGACGTTAGTTTTAGCTTAGGAGACGGACTCAGACCCGGCAGCATCCACGACGCCAACGACAAGGCCCAATTTTCAGAATTAGAAACGTTAGGTGAGCTCACCAAAATTGCCTGGAAGCACGACATTCAAACCATGGTTGAAGGTCCGGGACATGTCCCCATGCACCTCATTAAGGAAAACATGGACAAACAACTCGACATTTGTCAGGGTGCCCCATTTTACACCCTCGGCCCCCTCACCACCGACATTGCCCCTGGTTACGACCACATCACATCTGCCATAGGTGCGGCCATGATTGGTTGGTACGGAACCGCCATGCTATGTTACGTCACCCCCAAAGAACATCTAGGTTTACCCAACAAACAAGACGTTAAAGACGGTATTATCGCCTACAAAATTGCTGCTCATGCAGCAGACCTGGCAAAAGAGCATCCCGGTGCAAAAGAATGGGACGATGCCATTTCCGATGCCCGGTTCGAATTTCGATGGCAGGACCAATTCAATTTATCACTTGATCCTGAAACGGCCCAGAAATACCATGATGAAACCCTTCCTCAAGATAAAGCCAAGACCGCTCATTTTTGTTCCATGTGTGGGCCCCAATTTTGTTCAATGAAGGTGTCTCAGGAGATTATGAGGGGTTAGCATCCCAGATGCTAAATTACTTGTAGGGAAAGTGGGTTTATGACTGAATCAAACATTCTTAGTTGATGTTCGCTTTGAGGAGGATACTGTTTGGCTTACCCAGGCACATATGGCCACTCTTTTTGGCAAAAGCAGAAACACCATTACCGAACATATTGGCAATATTTTTAAAGAAGGGGAGAAGATTCTTTTATATTCCGGAAACTAAGGAAAAATGCACTTTTTCACAGAGACTATTCACAGGATTGGCGCTCGTATTTATATATACTATTGACTTCCCCCAAAATACTGGTATATTCAACCCCGATGGGAAATTTTCTTATGTCTTTGGTTGGTAAACGTTCTTTCTTTGGCCTGATGTCTTCATCATATACCAAAAAGAAGCTATACATCGTTGTGGGTGTCCTCTTGATATCCATTTTTCTGGGTGTTTCTGGTTTCTATTGGAATACCACCCAAGATACTCCT
>JABSQL010000176.1 GCA_013215865.1 Candidatus Margulisiibacteriota bacterium | reverse complement strand
TTTTTTCAGAAACTGAGATTCAAAGTTTGCTAACCCATTCGAATCCTTATATTGAAAGGTTTAT
The DNA here is from genome assembly GCA_013215865.1 of Candidatus Margulisiibacteriota bacterium. Taxonomy (GTDB): domain Bacteria; phylum Margulisbacteria; class Marinamargulisbacteria; order DT-59; family DT-59; genus DT-59. The sequence goes on along the minus strand of JABSQL010000176.1, from coordinate 5,404 downwards.
TGTAGTGGGCATTTCCACCGGAATGAGAGCTGGCGAACTTTTAAACATCAAGCTGTCTCAAGTCGATTTTAATAACAATGTCATTCACGTTATTAATGACCAAGACTTTCAAACAAAAAGCAGAAAGAACCGAGATATACCAATGAACAAGCTTTTAAGGAGAAAACTAAAGGAGTATTTAGCCACATGGGTTAATTCTGACAAAATGACTACACACCCCAGAACACAAGCCCAATCAGACTACTTATTCTGTGCCAAAGACGGCTCAAGGATCAAAAGCATTAAAAGGTCTTACTACAACCTGCTAAATCGAACAGGAATCAAAGAAGCCACCATCCATACAATGAGACACACATTTGCGTCTCACTTGGTAATGAATGGGGCGGATATTCGAACCGTTCAGGAGCTGATGGGACATTCCAGCATCGGGGTAACAGAAATTTACGCCCACCTGACCAATAACCATAAACAACAAGCCGTAAAGCTGTTGAAATTTTCAAAGGAGGAAGATCATGTTTGATCGATTCATATTTTTTAAAAAACAATATAAGGAGGATGCAAAGAAGCAGGAATATACACTTAGCAAGGTAAAGACATTAGAAATATATCAGGGAGTAATGTTTATCGTTAAAGCTGAGAACGAAAAATTAAGAAAAGAGTTTAAATCTCTTATCAATGTGGAATAACAATTGTTATGGGGAGGTAGTTCTATTCCTTTTGAGCAGATGATCGGAGACGCATCTTGCGAAAAAAGGATGGTGAAATAAATACGCTATAAAAAACGTAAAATTGGGAGAGCAAGAACCTCAAAGTTATTACCTCCCTCTCAAAAGGAAGTGAACCAAAATTATTGAATTTGTAATAGAATCATTTATCTTGAATTTTTTTTCAAAACTTTTAGAAGGGGAAATCAATAAAATTCCTGAGACACACCTGAAAACACCGGACTATGAAGCAACTATAAAATCGTTTGATTTCATTGCGACTATTTAGATGGTTCTACAGAGGAACAAATTATTCTTAATTCGCTCTATGGAATAACAAAACTCACAGACTTGGATGATGATAAATTCAACAAAGACTGCTATTTCTTTCATTTTTCCGAATTTAAAAGCGAAAAAAACAAATATCTGGATGGTGTAATAATTTCCGCAAATAAAAGGGTTCGCCTTTGTCTTAACTGCACTTCAGAGAAATATGAATCCTTTAAAACTTCAAAACTAGCGGCCTATTTTTTAGAAAATAATGGTCTTAATGACCCGAATAATATTTTGGATAGTATCGTTGTATTTGATGGTGCAGGATTAAGTGATGACAATGAAAAAATTAATCACCTTAGAGATAAATTAAAGCGACCAAAACTGTTAAACATGGACCTTGAGTCATATACATTATTTTCATATAAAAAGCTTGATCTCTAATCTCTATCAGCTTTTACAAAAGTTTCTACATTACCCACTTAAAATGTAAGAACTAAAGACACTATTCCCCTAATAAATATTTGTGAAACATATTTTTTTGAAAATCACTACTTTCTAAAACTTTCTAAAACAAACCCGTCAATTCAAGGAAACTCAACACAACCATTAACAACTCAAAGCAACCCCAAACCACATTTGAAATATGGTTTGACCTCAACTATATTCTAACTCTTAATCAGTGGGTCCGGGGTTCAAATCCCTGACGGCGCACCATCGCTTTGAGGATGAATTCACTATCGAAAATGGAACTACGTATTACTATTCTATTATTGTGTACGATTTCTCACGTAATTCCTCTAATTTCGTTAACATAACCTATCAATCGCCGATCAATAACCAATAGATTTAAAGGCATGAGAGAAATAACCACATCGATCATCAAATATGTGTGTATAATTAGAATTTATGGACATATTATACTGACATGTCCATGATATACACATATCCTATTAGTCGTGAAAATCAATCCAGAAGAGCCTTATAATAATCTACCATTGCTTCCACCAAAGGCAGTTATAGAAACACCAAATGTTTTTCGTGCAGCTATTAGCGCTAATAAAGCACTTGCTGAGTTAAAAGGGTTGGGAGAAAAAATCATCCGAGATAAGCTGAAAAATCTAGAAATCTATATTCATGAAGAGAGTGAAATCGATCCATTAATTAAATTAGCCATCATTCATCATCAATTTGAAGCCATTCATCCATTCTATGATGGTAATGGAAGAACAGGGAGAATATTAAATGTATTGTACTTAACGCATCAAAAATTACTACGTGACATGTATATAAATAAATATAAAGCTGCGGGAAAAATTGGTAAAGAAAAGATACTTGAGAATATGAAAAAATTGAATACCTCTGCTCAAATAAATTCTGAAGAATTTTTTGAAAATAGAATTATATTCATTCTTATTAAAGGAGGAAATGCTAACGTGCTAGCTAAAGCTACCTACCTAAAACGTGATATGCACAAAGTGGGTCCTTTTACGACTACTCTTCAAAGAAATGAAGGCATATACAGTCAAGATTCTGTTGACGTTCATTTAAGATTAACTGAGAAAAGGAGTAAATTCTTACTTAGGAAAAAGGGTAAAAAGGAAGCGAAGAAAAAAGGGGTGACATATTCTGAGGCAAATCATTCTCCCTCGGAAAAAATAATTTCCCCTGGCTTTTTATCCCATAATGAAATTAAAGACCTCCCTCCATTAAAAGGAAGGTGGACTTACAATAAAGAATTAAAATAGCAGTTTCCCTGCATCATTCCAACCTATAACACTGCTAGAATCAAGGCAATGATTGAAATGAATAGAGCCAAAAGAGCTATCCATAATGGAAAATTATGGGATGGGCTTGTACCGTTTCCTTTTGATGCTAATGCCTGCTGTATATCCTTTGTAGGTACGGAAATAAGCTCTCCATTTATCTTGGCGGATACCACAGCTTGGCTGGCATCCGTGACGGTAAATGTTTGCGAATAACTTCCATCTAAATTGTCTTTGATATCTCCTGTAGGTCTTGCAAACTTAGTAACAAAAGATATTTGATTCTGATGACCAGGACCCAACTTATTTCCCAAAGAATCTGTAGGTGTTAGGGTTATATTAATAGAATTTGCTTCTTTTGCTTTTACTGTCGAGACAGGTGTGGCCACACTAGAGGGTTTAACCCGTACAACTTTAGTGAAATTGCGATACCGTGTAAACTTCTCTCCCAGTTCATTTTGGCCTTTCACTTTTAAGGTGAAATGGTAGCTGCCTTCTACGTTTGCAGAATACAATGTATTGGTATATTTTCCCGTCCCGGGAGCTGTTTCTGTCAAGGTAAATTCATTTGTATCTCTTTCTGTAAGAGGGTTTGAATCTGTTTGATCAATCAGTTCCTCTAGTTTTTGAGAAATCGCATCAACCCCATCTTTGAATTCACTGGGTTTGGGTTTAAAGTTGATATCCGTTGATAAAAAGGTACCGATACTATTAAGGGGTTTATCTGATGATATGGTGACGGTTGCATGACTCACTCCCTTCAAAGACTCTGTCACATCTACTTTGAAATTGATGGGATCGCCTGTATAAAATGTATCTTGGATATCTGTGGAAATATCAAGCCCTGATTTTAAGACCGCTTTAAGTTGAACCGGACCAGAGGCGCCTTCAGGTAAAACGGGATAGGCATACCATGTGCCAGCATGTGCACCCTGCCACCCCAGTGGAATGGAAATAAAAGCGTAACCCTTTCCTGTTTTATATGTCCCGCTGGGAAACTTTTTTAAGGATTGCTGGGTAATCACTTTTTGACCCGGACCTACAAGTCCAATACCTACCCCATCTGTATTTGTTTCTTTCCAGGTAATAACGGCATTTAATCGTGTATCTGAAGACAGAACTTGAATTTTCTTTTGACCGGACCTATTCACACTATGGGGTGAAGAGACCACACTCGTCATTGCACTGAATGCACCATCGTCATCCGAACCAGAGTCCGTATCAGAATCTGCATCTGAATCTCCATCTCCGTCTAAATCTCCTACAATAACGGAAGCCAATATTTGTAGATAAAATTCGGTTAAGTCGTCTGCATCATCTGTCATCAGATAGTCCCCACCGGTAGCATTGGCCACATCCTCTAACGCATCTGTTGAAATGCCTGAATCTGTACCCAAACCGACACTATATACAGTCAGGTCATCTGAAACCAAGTCACCTTGAATAGTACTGACCAATGGATCTGTATTTTCGATACCGTCACTGATTAAGACAATCGTCTCATTTTGCGCATCTACAGGGTCACCATCAAATTCTGTGCGGGCTTCTTCTAAACCTGCCCCAATACTTGTCATGTCTGTTGGGCTAAGATCTTCAATATCTGAAATAACATCCGCTGCTTTGGCTCCATCTAATTCTGTAAGGTCAGAATCTGGCAATACAGATGCAGTTGTTGAAAATCCCACAGCGCCAACACCCGGCACACCATTTGTTTCAGCAAGATCAATAAATAGGCTTGCAGCTGTATGCAGTGAGTCCATTTTTTCTTGAGATGCCATACTACCTGAATGGTCCAGAACAAGCATTACAGAAGGAATACCCTCATTTACAGACACGGTAATGTCATAATCGCCACCCGTATTATATGCCCCCACAATCACCACTACTTGATCTACAGGCGTTGCGGCTTCATCCGTAATATCATTTACAACAGATACCTCCCAATTTGCGTCAGTACTGCCCTCAGTTGTTGCATCAGCACCTCGAACAGCGATCACTCGCCAAAAAGGTTCTGTAAATCCAGCATCCGCTGATAATGTGACATTAATATCCTGCACGCTGGATTCGATATCAAACACATGATAGTTAAGGCCCCAGTCATTGACTGATTCTGTATCTGTATAATCACCTGACTGGCTATTTAGTGTTTCCGTAGTAAGCGGCATAACAGAGGTGTATACATTTCCCCCTGGATTACGCGCTTCCTCATCTTCAAGATATTCAAATGTTGCATCACCATAGGGGTCTGCCAAATCTTTGACATAATTGGCAACCGCAAAATTGGAAAATGTTTCATTGAGAGAAGATGCACCTCCTGTTAGCCCATTTATGGTTGTTTCTATAGCCGTTAACCCCTCCGTAGAGGTCACTGTTCCGGATAAGTTATTCCATAAAGAAATCATGGCATCTACCCCCACTTGAGGCTCCGCCACTATTGCACCATGTTGTTCTGTCATATATTTCCAAAAAAGAACGGTTTCGTATCGGTTTGCTACATCAAAATGACTAACCGTCGTGTCATTGAGATAGTCTGGAACTTCTTTGTTGTAACGGTTGTAAGCATCATTTACGGAATCTTCTGCCCATCGTGCGGTACCTTCCTTGTACACCCTTAAAAAACCCCCACCCACCGAGTTGTCGATATTGTTATAGGTATACTGC
>JABSQL010000175.1 GCA_013215865.1 Candidatus Margulisiibacteriota bacterium | reverse complement strand
GGACACTGGCCTTTCCAAATGAATTTTTGCCCAGTATAAGACCCCGATCATGATCTTTAATGGCACCGGCTAATATTTCTGATGCCGAAGCAGACCCTTCATTAATGAGGACAATCATGGGTCCAAAAAACAAGGCCCTTCCATTAACCGTCCGTGTTCTTCGGGACCCATCTCGATCTACAGTATGCACAACATCTCCTTTATTAATAAATAAACCCGATATATTAATGGCATTTTCCAATAATCCGCCGCCATTGAACCTTAAATCCAAAATCAAGGATTTCATTCCCTTTCCTTTCAATTTCAAAATCGCCTTTTTCAATTCTGATGTCGCTTTCCGATTCTCAAAAGTGGTTAATCTGGCATACCCCACCGTGTCTTCAAAAACCTCTACTTTATCCACAGATGATATTTCAATTTTGTCCCGGATAATGGGAACATCAAACGGTTTGTCCTTCCCCTCTCTTTCAATACCCAATACAACGGTTGATCCTTTTGGACCTCTAATTTTACTGACCGCTTCTACCAATGAAATTCCTTCTGCTGACTCACCATTAATCGTTATAATCATATCCTGGGGCTTAAGACCCGCGTCATGGGCAGGTGTACCATCAATGGGAGAGATAACCGTTAACATTTTTTTGCGCATCCCGATATGGATCCCCACCCCATAAAACTGGCCATCCATTCTCACTTTCATCTCTTTAAAATTTTTAGGCGGCATAAACCGTGTATACGGATCATCCAGGGACTCCAACATCCCTCTAATGGCACCATACACCAGCTCTTGTTCATCCACATTTTTCTTAACATAATTTAATCTGAGTTTATCTCTAACCAATATCACCAAATTCATATCCGTTTGAGGATCGCTTTTGGCACCCAAACCAGAAAAAGGCAACACAGCAATAAAAAAAATACCTATCCCAAGACCCAAGAAACTCTTTCTATACTTTCTAAAAATGTTCATATTCTTAACCCCTTATATATGGTGACGGATTGACAGGTTTTCCGTACTTTCGTATTTCAAAATGCAAATGTGGGCCCGTAGAATACCCTGTGCTTCCCACATAGCCAATGACCTGTCCTTTATTTACTGTATCACCTTTTCGCACCACAATGCGAGACTGATGTGCATAAACAGACGTAATATTCTGCCCATGATCAATAATTGTAGCATTCCCATAGCCACCCCATCTACCTGCAAAAATAATAATCCCACTATCTGATGCCCGAATTCGATATCCTGTAGGAGCCGCAAAATCCATACCCGTATGTAACAATCGCCGTTTCAAAATAGGGTGACGTCTATACCCAAATCGGGAAGATATCCAACCTGCAACAGGCTTAATAAAATTCAATGTCCCCACGACTATCCGCTTACTTTTACCTCGAATCAATAGTCCCATATCTTGAGATATCTTCAATAATTCTTTATTTTCAGATTCTATTTTTTGGATGTCCCGCTTTAACACACGTTGAATTTTGGCTTGCCTGGTTTTGACTTTTGACAAATACGTCTGGTTCTTTTCAATGCTTAGCTTGGTATCTTCTCCCCGTTTAATAAGTGATGCCAACCTTTGTTTTTCATTCAATAGTTGCTGATAATCACCTTTTGTTTTATCTATAAAGGCCAAATCACCTTTCAATGCTCTTTCATAAACATAAGAAGAGTGGAGGGCCATTTCAAAATCTTTGGGTGAAAACAAAAACTCCAAAAATCCCAAATGCCGATGCTTATACACACTCACCAACAAATTGGAAAAAGAGGCTTTCTGCTTCTCAAACTGCGTACCCATCTGCTGTATTCGACGCGTTGATGCCTGGGCTTGCTTATGATACCGATCTAAATTATTGTCTGCTCTTTTAAGCTGCACATGGGTCCAGGATATATTACGCTGGGTTTTAGCCAGCTCATAGGCTAATTTCTGTTTTTTCCGCTTCTTTTCTTCTAGCTTTTGCTCATTTTCTTGAATTTGCCTTTGAAGACTTTCCATTTTGTCCTTTTCCACATCTGGGGATGCCACAATGATGTGAGGCCCCAGCAGCCCCAAAAAAAGAAGAACCCATATCCACTGCCGCATCATTTCAAACTCTCTATGACTCGTTTCGCGATCATGTTACCCATTTTACCAACTTTTGCCATCTCTGACAGTGGTACCTGTTTCATGCGAACAACCGTTTTATATCGCTGATACAATAAATTGATTCGGGTTTTCCCCAGACCTTTTATAGAAGACAGTGCTGTATTATTCACATGGTGAACGCGCTGTTTTCTCTGTAATTTTACGGCAAATCGGTGTGATTCATCTCGAATTCTTTGCAGCAATTTAACCCCAGAATGATCTGTCCCTGGCATCATCGCTTTCTTGCGATATTGATATATCTCTTCTTTTTTCTTTGCTAATGCCATCACCGATAATTGTGATTCTAAATTGAGTGACCGCACGGCTTTTAGGGCAAAATTGAGCTGACCGCGCCCCCCATCTACAACCAAAAGCTGAGGCATGGGCTCCCCCGATTCCAGTGCATGTTGTAAACGCCTTAATACCCCCTCATAAATAGATTCTGGGTCGTGGCTTTTTTGTTTCACACTTTTAATAATAAATTGGCGATATAACGCTTTATGGGGCTTTCCATTTAGAAAATAAACAGCAGATCCTACAATATCCGTTCCCCCAAGATGAGAGATATCCACGCCAATGATCCGCTGCGGATATACAGGCAATTTTAAGAGCTGTTTCAAACTATCTAATATACCATCTTCCCTTTTTTCTGTATTTAGATGTCCCAAAGTATGCGCCATCTTTAATTTAATCAATGCAGATTTCACATTTATTCTGGCCCTTTCAAGAATGTCTTTTTTCTCCCCTCTTTGAGGAAATATCAGCTCAACTTTCTTTGTACGGCTTTCAAGGTTGTGAAAGTCTATTAACGTTTCCTGAAATGTAGATTCTGAAATGATGGCCTCAGGAAAGGCGTCTTGATCTTGATAAAACCGAACCAATGTCTGACCCATAAATACCGACAGATCTTCCATCTCTGTTAACGGCAGATAAAATCCCTGCTGATATAGCAATTTGCCTTCAATAATTTGCTGGACCATCACATACACATACGAATCATTTTTCTCTCCTGCCCACACATGGATCGTTTTTGAATGTGATAGTAAAACCGTTTGCTTCACACTCAGTTTTTCAATTCGGATCATACGGTCCCGAATATTTGC
>JABSQL010000174.1 GCA_013215865.1 Candidatus Margulisiibacteriota bacterium | reverse complement strand
GTTTAATAACAAGGTTAAAGTTGTTATGAGAAGATCTTATGGCTTTAGAACTTATGCTGCTCTAGAAATTGCTCTTTACCATTCTTTAGGTAACTTGCCTTCTCCCCCTTTGACCCACACTTTCTTCTGAGGAGGCGTTTTTGTTCGATATATACTTAGGAGATATATAATTGACAATAATTGCAATGTTATTTCTCTCTCAAAAGTGTCTATATATAAGTAGACCTTTAATAAGGAGGGCATACTATGTCTGTATCATCATCAAGGCAACCTCAAAAACCAAATGAGGGGAGACAATCGCGTAAGAATGATTCGATTTCGGGTGAACAAAAAGATGAGATAACATCAAAAGATCTCAAAATAATGCTTCTATCATTTTTTCAAAACAATCTACATATTGACTCTTACGCAGTTAAAAGTCTCGTTAAAGATTACGTCAAAAGATATGCAGAACACAAAAACAAAAATAAAGCGATTAAACATCTCACAAGGCAACTCAAAGATTGCAAGTCTGACACACAAATCATACTCATCCATGACGCGGTAAAAGAAGCTGAAAAAGGCCAACAAGAAACACCGTTTTCAGACGCGATTGATACACTCAGAACTAAAGCCATTCAGAGTGATATACATAGCAATACAATAATGATTAAATATTTTTCTAACCTATTTAAAGATAAGCCCACTAAAAAAATCTACTCTCCTGAAGAACTTGTAGCGGGATATATTAAGAATAATCCTCACGACTCTGAATCTTATGACTTTATCGTTCAACAACTTCATCCATTAAGGCAAACAGATCCTAGATTATTTTTCAAGTTAATACATGTAGCTCGGCAATCAGGGAATGCTACTAGGGTTGATAAATCGATGATTAAAATGGACGGAATGCAAAACAATAAAGGCCCTGAAGAAAATAGATTACCCATTCAACCACATCACAAAAAAGAGCCCGCAAAAAAATATATGAAATCATTTAAATTTAATAAAACTAATATGCCCTTTGTCCAAGAAGGCTCTGTCAACGGTTCCCATCATTTCGATTTTGGATTCTCAAGCCCTCCTACTCCTCCTGAACTAATGAAAGCACTACCAGATATAAGAAATAATAAAACTAGAGAAGTCCCACCTGAAGAAAAAAAAGTTGAGGAAAGTACAGTTGAGGAAAGTAAAATTGAAAAACAGTTTAGAATTTTAAGAACCTTAGTAAGTTCTCCTGATCCAGAGACTCAAGCTTATATACCAAAATTTAAAGAATTACTTACAAGTCAACTTGAAAGTCTTACTACTAAAAAAGAAATAGAAAAATATGTTGCACTTGTTTTAGATATTTTTGATTCTATAAATGAAGAATTTTTTCAAGACATTTCTGACTTGATATTGCCAGGAGCAAACAGGAACAATGCAAGTCAACTCGCAAATGTTTTAAGCTCTTTTCCCTCTAAACGGACTAAAAAGTTAGCAACTACAATTCGAGAAAAGCACAATATTCAAGAAAAACCAAAAAGCCCCGAATTACAAATAAAGGCTGGAAGAACGGGGTTCAGACCATCGGGCCTATCGGGCCTCAGGGATAACCCAAGGAAGAGGTCATAAGCGAAATCTTAGTATCGACAACACTTACATAAAAACCATGTATAGTTAGGGTATGCATTTTTACAAAAAAAATGAGGTCGTAAGGGCCAAAGTCACAAGCTGGGGCGAAAAAGGCTTAGGATCCGTCGATGAGGGCAGGTCCAGCCTACTACTCCCCGATGTCCTTCCTGGAGAAACTATCACCGCTAAAGTTGTGAAAACCGGCAAAAGTTGGGCCTATGGAAAATTGCTGAACGTGATGAATCCGTCCTCTGCTCGAGTCAAGGCGGTATGCGATGTCGCCGTGAGGTGCGGCGGTTGTCAGTTGCAACATGTTCGTTATGACGAACAGTTGGCATACAAAAAAGACCGGGTGGTTCAAGCATTTTTGGATCGAAAAATATCTTCCCCCGAAATAATCGTCCATGGCATGCCGGATCCCTTGGCCTACCGCCAAAAGGGTCAGTTTGCCATTAGTAAAACGCCTGACGGAGATATCCTTATGGGACTTACTGCCGCCAGAAGCCAGCGCGTGATTGATACAAAAAAATGTTGGATTCAACCCGAACCCGTCAATTTGGCCCTCGATGAAATAAGAAGATTTTTAATTTCTACAGACAACGCCATTTTTTCGACTTCTCCCCCGCAAGAAGGCATCGCCCACGTGGCATTTCGATGGACAGACACTCCATCTCAGCTCATCGTCACCTTGGTGAGTCATTCAACTGTACCCCAATGGGAAACCCTTCGAGACGCATTAAATAAAATCCCTGAGTTTATCGCCTTATATTTGAGCATCAATAAAAATCCCGAGTGGTCCGTTTTGGGGCCAGAGCAAATATTACTTTGGGGTAAGTCGGAGGTTTATCAAACCATCTCGGACCTGGATCTTCACGTATCGGCTCAATCGTTTAGTCAATCGAACGCCAAGCAAACGGCACTTTTATGGGATCGTGTTGCCCACTTGCTCAAGCCTTTGGCCGAAGAAACGATTTGGGATTTGTACTGTGGAAGTGGCGGCATGTCGATGTACCTCGCAAAAAAATCGGCCAAGGTCATTGGTATTGAAGAAAATAATCAGTCCATCGCCGATGCCAAGATCAATCTTGAACGTAATGCCATCAATCACTGTGAAATCATTCAAGGCGATGTGGGAGATGCAATCCAGACTATTTCCGGGGTTTGCCAAGGAATCGTGGTGAACCCACCAAGAAAGGGACTGGATCCTGAAGTCATCGCCGCTATACTTAAAAAACGACCCGAACGCATGGTTTATGTGTCCTGTTCGCCTGATACACTGGTTAGAGATTTGGCTGTATTTATTGCCAATGGAGCTTCGATTGAAGCCGTAGAAATCGTAGATTTTTTTCCTCAGACCTATCACATTGAAACGGTCGTATTGCTTAATTTGGGACTGATATATTAGTTTCAGTGATTCTTGAGGGTTTGGTGTCGAATTTTCAGCTCTTGACACACATAGGTATTGCTT
>JABSQL010000173.1 GCA_013215865.1 Candidatus Margulisiibacteriota bacterium | reverse complement strand
CGCTAACTGTTGCGTTTTCTGATGTCGCTGCATTACTGTCCCCACCACCCACGAAAGATTCCAGTGCAGATGCCGTGTTATCATTTCCACCTGCTACTGTGGATTCTGTTCCTGTTGCTGAATTATTGACCCCTCCCCCAATCGTGGGATAACTGCCAGCTATAGTCCCAGCTCCACCTAAATTTATGCTGCCAGACACGGTAAACACATACGTTGAATTATTAAATTGAAAGTTGGTATCGCCATCTATGGTATCGGTTGCGGTCCAAAACGCCACCTGATTGGCGGCTGCATTCCCAGTCACAGATCCCGTACCTTGAAGGGTGACATCAAACGTTGTGCCACCTGAGTCCATGTAGACCAACTCATCCCCTCTTACAAAGACCTTTCCATACCCCGATGTTAAGGAGGGTTCGCTGGACTGTTCATCCAAACTCATCACCCCTTCTACGGTGAGTTGTTCGTTGGGTGTGGTTGTGCCTAGTCCCAACTGATTATTAGCGGCATCCCAATAAAAATTGGCGTTCCCTGTAATCGTGTCTGGATCTTCCCAAAATGTAACATTACCTGTAGAACTCACACCATTGTTGTTCAGGTTCCCGTCTTGGTTGGATAACCGGGACACCACATTGGCACTGGATACAAAATAGAGATCATTATCTGCTGAATTGACAAATATCTTTCCATAACCAGAAGTAGAACTGGGTGTTGGAACCGAATCCAAACTCATGGACCCTTCTACTGTTAAGGTTTCATTCGGTGCCCCGGTCCCCAATCCCAACCGGTCATTTGCCGCATCCCAATAGAAATTGGGGTCTCCAGATACCGTATCACTATCACTCCAAAAGGTGACATTATTCGTTGTTCCACTCCCATCTAATACACCCACATAGGTAACCACTTTATCAAAGATGATTTTTCCCGTTACTTTATCGTATTCGATGGTCCCTTCATTTCCGTCCTCACCAATATGGATGGTATCTTCAGCAAAAAAACCTTCTTTCCACCGTTGTGTTGAGCTGCCAAGATTATATGCCGAATCAGCACCAGGAAGAATATTTCCCGTGATGAAAATATTTGAAGATATGGCCAGTATTGAATTGGTATCATCAAAGGTGAGGCTATTACTGCCCGTTAATGTTTTGGTGCCATTCCAATACCCCAACTGACCTGAGGAGCCAGACCCGCTTAATAAGGAAGTTAAATTATACGACACCCCTGCTTCATCCATAAAATAAAGTGTATTATTGTTCAGGACAAATAATTTTCCAAAACCCAAGGTGGCTGACGGACCTGAAGACCGCTCAACCAAACTGATATTTCCCGACACAGATAACTTCTCATTGGGTGTATTCACTGAAAGACCCATATTTCCACTCACAAATATAAAATCATTATTGAAAGAATTGAACCGTAATTTAGCGTCATCGAATTTTATAAATGATTTTTGGACCGTATTATCAAAATACTGAATCCCAAACGATGCGCCATTCATGCACGCTATTATAAGGATGGATACCAGCGCTTTATAACATATAGGAAAGCAAACACCATAACGGGTTTGTTTAATTTGTTTCCAAATAAATTGAATCAACGTTAAAATTCCTCCAATCATAAACTCATAAAAGAGTTATACCCATGGTTTTCAGAATTTAAACTTAATTGGAGATAGTGTCATTTTTGGACAAAGAAAAAGGGGCCAGCCAAATTGGCCAGCCCCTTCGCTACACTATCCGTGTGAGATTAGTGCGGTGCGTTAACAAGGACTAGAACCATCCCTGTTTTTTCATTGAGACCTGACATGGCTTTCCCTATAATGGCTCCTCTAGCCTTTTTATAGTTAGTCACTCTCATGGCATGTCCCGGAACTTTGGACGAAGTGAGTAAATCACCTGGTTTAATCGCCGCGCCATATGTTACACACTTAACATATACACGACCCACTAATGCAACAGGGTATTTACCGTCTGCAACGGTCCCTTCCTGTCCCATAACTAAACCTGGATTAATGCCGTTCGCTCCACTAATAACACCTGCGATCATACGATCATAAGCAGAAGTGGTTACGTTTAGTTTTCCGACACTGTCTCCATCAATACACACTAACATTCCTGGTTCAATCTCACCGTCAAAACTAATATCAAACGCCTCTGCTAAATCAGAACCGCCCGTAATGTCCACGGTGTTTGCAGTCACTGTTCCCGTGACTTTCACACTACCTGTTACAAACAGTGTGTCTGTACCTGTGATCCAAACAAATTCTTGGTCACCTGTAATGGTATCTGCGTCACTCCAGTAAGCAATACGTGTCGCTCCACCACTACCACTTGGAATTCCTGATAGTTGTGAACCGTCACCTTGGAATATACTGGCTGTAACCGTACCGCTAAATTCGGCACTGGTACCTGTCAATAAATCCTGTAAGGTTGTTGCTCCTGTGATTGACGTGTTTCCTGATACGTTCATGTTCAATGATACGAACAAGCTATTATCAAAATCCACTGCGCCTGCCACGTCTAGGGTACCCTTCATGTCCGCATTACCTGTTACAGTTAATGCACCTGACGCACCCAATGTGGTAAATGAACCAGCGGCTGCTGTAATTCCACCAATAACCGTGTTATTGATTGTACCCGCTAAGATACTTAACGCATTGTCCACATACAGATCATCTATCTCTG
>JABSQL010000172.1 GCA_013215865.1 Candidatus Margulisiibacteriota bacterium | reverse complement strand
GGTAAAGAAGCAGATTCCCAGGATATTATCACCGATTTCAATGTGAATACTACCGCTGAGAAGATTGATTTGAGGGCGTTTGATTTGGAAGAGGTACTAGCCTGATGTTTTTTACAACTACCAAAAAGAAGCTTTATATCGTTGTGGGTGTCCTCTTGATATCCATTTTTCTGGGTGTTTCTGGTTTCTATTGGAATACCACCCAAGATACTCCTGATCTATCTAAGTATTATTTGACTGGTGATTTTGGAAAATTGCCCCGACCAGATGGTTATGGCAAAACGGTTGATTTACTACATAGCTTTTATCTTTTTGATGGGATAGCTTATCTTAGGTACTGGAGTGAAGGAGATTTTCATGTATCAATACCTAACGGCATTCATCAGCTGAAAACATATAATGGCTCTGAAATTGAGTTTCAAACCAGAAATGGTGTTGTGGATCAATTAAAAGTCTTGTCAGATTTGAAAAAGTTCAAAGAAAATGAGTCTGTTTTAAGTAATCAGTGCAAAATTGGAAAGGTTTATACATATTTTTATTTAGCTAATGATCGCAATGCTAAAATGTTTGATTTCACCACATTTTACATCCCAAATTCGGTGAAATTTTTAGAGCGGAACTATGTCGTTGATTTCGCAATCATTGAAAATTCGAGAGGAGAAAAATTTGCCATCCATTTGATAGATAATGGAATGATAAAATCAATAAACGATTCGTGGGGTTTCATTATCGACCATGAAGGATCAAAAAAGGATCCTTATGTTGATTATCACTTGTTAGAAACCCAAAATATGCAACAAGCAGATATTATTATTGATGGATGTAAAGTTATTAAACTAAATTTGGATTCATAAAGGAGAATTAACATGGACAACATAAGATATATTCACCCAATAGTAGGAAATTTCAAGCTTGAACATAGATTCTATTATATACCTGAAACCGATGAGCTCCATGCGGGAGATGACTATCCTGTAGATGTCGGCACAACAGTTATTGCCTCAGCTGCAGGAACAGTTATCCGGGTAGGTGTAAATCATCCTGACTTCGGTAATTTCATTATTATTCGCCATGATGATGGAAATGCAACTTTATACGCCCACCTTTCTGAAGTCAATATTAGCTATGAAGATACTGTCTCACAAGGTCAGCGTATTGGTTTAAGTGGGGGTGTCGTAGGCTTAGATAGTACTGGAAGATCAACTGGCCCTCATCTGCATTTTGAAATCATTGACAAAGAATATGTTTCCCGTTTGACAACAGGCACAGGTGGTTTTCCTTTAGGGGTAAGAAGTTATCTTACAGAGTTAAATGAAGACGGAGAATCCGTTCCCCTCCTTGATGAAAATGGAGACTGGATTCTAACCAGAATTGAACCCCGTTTACTTCTTTCTGATTTAAACGGAAACACAGATGGTTATACCGTCCACACAGAGGACACTGCCTGGGGGTTTTCCGAGCATACGGGATTCACCTTGGAGGAGATTTTGGCTGCCAACCCATGGCTTCAAGAACAAAATCGTGTGAGCCCTGACAT
>JABSQL010000171.1 GCA_013215865.1 Candidatus Margulisiibacteriota bacterium | reverse complement strand
TCGACAACACCTCCACCATATTTCTTTTAAGTCAATCACTTAAGAAAACACAACTTACAGGAGGTCATTGATGAAAAATAATACGTTAGGGCAAGAAGAACAAATTAATCAAAGATCAACACTAATCATTTCCATTGCTCAAGCAAGTTTGCCTGAGGGATTTGAGATAAATACTCAAGGAGATAGAAATAACAGAGGATTAGTTGCTTACACACAAGAAGGGCAATTCCAATTACAATTAAGAAATGGGCAAAACTTGAGCAGAATTATGAGTTTCGAATGGAATGATTCAGAAGGCCAAATACGAGACCAAATAAGACGTGCAATCCGGGTTATGTCCTAATTCTAATTTTCCCAAAGCAAAATAATACTGTATAATTCAAATTACTTTAGATTTAGGGAGTGAAATATGTCAAACTTCGTTAGTATTCGTCTTAAAAAAGTTATTTATTCTGGGGAAAGTGTTGGCAGAGATATTTCTTTAGGCATCTCACTTCTTGATAAAAATATTAATTTAAATACACGACTTCAGAGAGGACAAGAAAGAAATTATAACAAGACGTTATTTCAAGGAATAGTGGGAGTTGAAAATAAGTTACCTATCGGATTTTCTGTTATAGAACGAGATTTGATTAAAGATGATGAAGGTTACACGTCCGGAACTCTTACATTATCTTCCAACACAACTGAATCCAAATTTGATGTTCCGGTTAGTGAATTTCGAGTTGTTGGTCGAAAAATTAAAACTGCTTTTTTTACATTTGTCATTGAAAGTACTGTCACTAATAGTATCCGTTACACATCCGATGTATGGCCAAAAGGCTGGCTAATGGTACGAGATGAGGGATCAGGAGAAAGAATTTTAATTCCCCAATTTCTAAAACTAGAACTTATGAAAATTAAAGATGGACGAGATCATTTCAAAATTTTGGAGGGTAAATTCAAAGGTAAGATAATGAGTGTACGAAAAAAAAGTAAAACCCATTCTTATCTATTGGATAATATATATCATGAACAAGCAGCAGAGTTAATTTTCAAACAAGAGGAAAAACTTTTGATAGTTAAAGGTTTAGGAACTTATTCCAATATTGCAATGAAAACCAGTAATTTAATTCCTTTTGGAACTTACGATTTGGAATTGCCCTGGGAAATCCATCCGATCGCTAGGCGTTATTCTGGATATGCAATGACTTGGTTTCGAATAGGTAATGAAGGAGATCGTTTTTTACATACTGGTTCGGTTTCGCTGGGATGTATTACAGTTAAAGATACTGAAAAGTGGACTGAAATTTATAATTTTCTAATTCGAAGAAGGAAAGATAATAGCAGTGTTGGTACAATTCGAATTGAATGAAGTTTTTATCAAAATCTAACTTTTTATGGGTATCGGCAATATTAATCCTATTAGGGGTTTTTAATGTGGTGCACAATAATTATTTTGAACTTTTAAAAGTGGGTGGCACATTAAAAACCAGCATTTTATTAATTAAAGCCAACTTTTTAGGTATACATGTTCTTGAAAATAAAATACGACCTACCACTGTTAATAAACTTTCTAACGAATTTGAATCTCCAAATAAAAAATACACTTTTGATTTTGATCCGAAATCATTCAAAACTTCCGTTTTATTAATTTCTGACCGGTCAGAAATTTTTGCTATACCATACCCTATTATGACCCCTAATGATGTCTATTGGATTATTGATCAAAAAGGTCTTACCAGCCACATTGTATATGAAGGATCGGAAGAAGATACCTCAGGTATTTTTATTACTAACCTCTTATCTAAAAAAACAATTCGTTTTAAACAAAAAGGCTTAACAAATATATATCCCAATACCTAAATTCTCTTTAAAGCTTGCGGATGGTATGACATTCACACAATATGCGAAGTTATTTAGGCCTCTACTAACTATATCCTGGGTGTACAGGCCAACCGTATCACATACTTTTAGAAATGTATCCACTGTTGGCTGCAACATAATCTAAAAAATTTTCTTTAAACGTCGGAATCACAGATTTTATAACCGACTCTTTTTCTTTCATAGCTGTATGCCACGCCAAACATTTTGGAAGAGATTCCAAGCAGTGGGCCTCTACTTTATCTGCAATGAGCTCTAACCGCATAAAATAGGGGGCATATGCCGCATCCACCAACCTAAATGTTTCTCCGTTAAAAAAAGGGCCTTCACCCAATTGGTCTTCCACCTGTTTTAAATGAGACATCATTCCAGATTGTTTTTCCTCCATTTGAGCTTTATCTTCAGCCCGAAGCCAATGAAACATGTCCATATTGAGCTGGGAAGAAAACTCTATCCAGGCACGGTTAACGGCCTTTTTAAGTGGATCATTCGGATGCAAAGATGGCGGTGTTGTCTCATCTAAATATTCATTTATAACCGCCGACTCAAATACAACTGAATCTCCTATTCTAAGTACAGGCACTTTCCCAGAAGGAGAAATGTTGAGAAACCATTCTGGTTTATTCGCCAAATCGATATATGTAATATCAAATTCTTGGTCTTTCTCAAGTAAAGTGATCACAGACCGTTGCACAAAAGGACACAATTCAAAACTGATTAACTCAGGTTTAGACATTTTTGGACCTCCATTTAATAACAGGACCCAATATAACAGAATATCCATTCTCAGACTATTAAAAGATAGTACAAGTGATTATTAAATGGAAAATAGGAACATAGTTAAATTCTCATCAACACGCCTATAATATATTCAATTGCATAAAACCTCTGATTCCCTTAAGCTTATAGCATATGAATGTATGCGTATTTGAAGATCAAGGCTATGAGGCGTTTTATCCCCTCACAACTGCAAGACCTGTATACGATCTGTTGCTAGGAACAAGCCGGATTCTTGATAAAGTAACCCAATTTTTTTCTCGAGAAGTCGTTATTTTACATTGCCGGGACTTTCTCAAACCAATTCTCAAACAAACCTATAAAGGGATGACTGTGAACCAAATTAATTCGGGTTCTAATTGTTTGTTCATTAATGGCAGAGCCGTATTAACAAAACCGCTATTCGATATATTTACCCGAATGGAAGATGGTCATGACTATTTATTTACCTATAGAGGGACCTGTGTGGGTATGTACCTCGGTGGTGAGCTATTGACCTTAATGAAAGATTTACTCATTTCCATTCCCACAAGCCAAGAATTGATCCACCACTTTCGATCAAAATGCATTTCTAAGGAGCTAGACGATGCCGTAGTCATGGAACATGTATGGGATTTGGTCAAAACAAATACAGACATCATTGAAACAGATACATCATTAAACAATCAATTAGGCATTTTCAAAGGAGACATTCGTCCCTACACCTCAATTTATAACGAAAATGATGTCTATATTGGACCTGGGACACACATTGATGACTTTGTGGTACTTGATGCCCGTCTAGGGCCGATCTATATCGATGAACAGGTCAAAATAGATTCACACACTACCATAGAGGGGCCCACTTTCATTGGAAATCACTCACGAATCTTAGGCGGCAAAATATGTGCTTCTTCTGTGGGGCCTTACTGCAAAGTTTCTGGTGAATTGTCTCATTCAGTTATGACAAAATACTCGAATAAGGCGCATGCAGGATTTATAGGGCACAGTTATATAGGAGACTGGGTCAATTTAGGCGCTGGCACCACAAACTCAAACTTAAAAAATACATATGGAACCGTTCAACTAGAAATGAATAACCGCCGTATTCCCACAAACCAAATATTTTTGGGATCCATTATCGGTGATCATGTTAAAATGGGAATTGGCACACTTTTAAACACCGGCACCAGTGTTGGATGTGGCGCTAATATATTTGGCTCAGAACTTCATTCAAAGTATATCTCTCCGTTTTCTTGGGGGAGTGCAAATAATTACATGCCATACAAAAAAGAAAAATTTATCCAAACAACTCAACGAATGATGGCCAGAAGAAATATCACTTTATCACATGATTCACAGCAGGTTTTAGAACTTATATATGACCACGAAACAAAAAACAGAACACGTGCATAAGTGACTATTGCAGACCCCAGAAAACCCATTTGTAACTAGATACAAGCTATTATTTGGTGCTGTGCTATAGTGAACTGTGCCGAATAATGAATTAGAAGATAATTTACACAGTATTATTACCCAATTTAAAAACCTAGGTTTAAACCTAAATTTAAATGAGGAAGATATATTTTCACTAAAATCCCACGCCCTTCAAATGATTGACCCGAAAAAAAACAAGCCCTATTCCTCGAATATTGGAAACCCGCTTATATATTATTTATTTGAGCCACATGAAGATTCTAGATCTAAAAAAAGTGTTCTTCTATTGGGTGGGATTCATCCAGATGAAATCGCACCTCTTTACACCACGTGGAAACTCTTAACTGATTATTTGAAATTAAAAGACCCCTCCATAATAAAAAATCAAATTATTTTGGTTCCTCTTTTAAACCCAGATTGTTTTATCGGATCAGGACAACAGGACTTTCTTCCATCCAGAATCAAAGAAAATGGTATTGATTTAAATCGTGATTTTTATAACCCAGCCGTTGTTCGGGAAAATCAAAATGAATTTCAACCTGAGCCAGAAATCGATTTTTTACTTCATCTCATCAAACGATATGATCCTAGTCATTTTGTAGTCACGCATTCTCCTTTGAATTTATTAGAGCTAGATGGATACAGCACTAAATTAGATAGAGAGTGGATCAATCGAGTACAGGAAGAATCTGGCAGATTTGGGGGGTCTCTCATTCCTGTTAAGAAATTTGAAACTTATTCAGGAAAACAACATGAACTCTGGTCTTTTGGTCATTTAATAAAGGCCCTTCGAAAAACCGCGCTGACTTTTGAATATCCTGAGCCTAAAGCATCTTCATCAGAAGCAATAAAACAAGATAGCTATTATCGAAAGGCTGTTCAGATGTCGCTAGATATTGAAGGTATTTCCTTAGAAAACTATCGAAAAGAAACGGATCTTGTCAAAGATATGTCTCTAAAAGAATTAGCTGAGTATGCCCACAATCATTATGGAAATCCATCGAGGGAACTTTATGTCATTGGCATTACTGGAACAAACGGAAAAACAACTGTTTCTTATTTGATGGGAGAAGTTTTAAAAGCGGCGGGACTTCAACCGTTTGTTTTGGGTACGTTAAATTCTGGAAATAGAGACTTATCCACTCCTGAAGCAATCGATACCTTGCGGTTAATGCGAACACATTTAGATCAGGGTGGAACGCACTTTATTATGGAGGTCACATCCGAAGGAATTGACCAGTCACGAATCCTAGGAATTGATTTCAATATAAAGATACTCACAAATATCACACAAGATCACTTGGATTATCACAAAACATTTGAGAACTATAAAAAAATAAAACTTGGGTTCATGAGTGATGGAGACTGTCATAAGATTTATCCAAAAGATTTCGAGACAGAACCTATTTCTTTTTCGACTCTTTTACTAGGGTATTACAACCTCTTAAACATTAAAGCCGCCGCTTCTGCCTTGAGATATATGAAAATTGAAGAGCCTTATATTCAAAAAACATTGTCGTCTTGTTCCCCACCAAGAGGGCGGTTAGAATATGTGGAAAAAGGCCAGCTTTATATGGTCATTATAGATTATGCTCATACGCCTGATGCGTTAGAAAATGTTTTAAATACGATGAAAAAGATATCAATAAAACGGAATGGAAATCTTTATGTGCTATTTGGATGCGGGGGAAATCGAGATCGAGACAAACGTCCTAAAATGGGGAAGATTGCAAGTGAAATTGCAGATTTTCTGGTTATTACCGATGATAATCCACGCTCTGAAGTGAGCATAAATATTATGAATGAAATCGCAGAAGGTCTTTTGACTACATTCAAAAATTACAAGTTAATTCCGGACAGAAAAATAGCCATTAATTATATTATCAATAAAGCGAATGATAAGGATGTTGTGATACTAGCTGGAAAGGGTCATGAAACCTATCAGATTTTGAAATCTGAAACCACCCACTTTGATGATCGTGAAGAAGCAAGAAAAGCGATTATCCTTCGATTAAAACAGGAAACACCGGACAACGATATTTTGATCGTGTAGTTGGTGGAGGGAGCTGGATTTGAACCAACGTAGGGCTGAGCCCGGCAGATTTACAGTCTGCTGCGATTGACCACTCCGCCATCCCTCCAAGCTGAAGAGACTCAACTATAGCCTGTAGAATTATCCTGTGTCAACTTACGTCAGATGTTTTTTAATAATATGGGTTAGTTCTTCTGGCCTAAAAGGTTTTTCAAGGTACCCATCAAAACCCTCCTTCAGCATATCAGATTCATCTCCACGTAAAATTTTAGCGGTGAATGCCACAATAGGGACATGACGTGTTCTTGACTCTTTTCTTAAGATGCTCAGAGTGTCGTATCCTGTCATCTTCGGCATCATCAAGTCCAATAAAATTAGATCATACACCTGGGTTTCTGTTCTAGTAATAGCCTCTATTCCACTTGAAACCGTATGAACATCATAACCCTCATCTTCTAGTACCAATTGAACCAAAGTTAAAATATTAACTTGATCATCTACAACCAATATTTTCATGATTTTCTTGTCGATTTTGGTATCCAAAATGTAAAAGTGGACCCTTCGTGATACACACTTTCGATCTTCAATTGCCCTTTATGTAACTCTACTAAGTTTTTTACAATCGACAACCCCAAACCAATCCCATCATATTGCCGTGTTGTGGACGCATCAATTTGTCTAAACTTGTCAAAAATAATGTCTTTTTCGTGGTCCATTATTCCGATACCCGTATCTGCTACACTAAATTTCACATTGTCCCCATCTACGTAACAGGACACCGTTATGCTACCTTTAATCGTAAATTTAACCGCGTTAGATATAATATTCAAAAGAATTCTTCGAATTTTCTCCTTATCTGCTTCCATTTCTAACGTTTTATCCTTGATTTTCAATACAAGATCCAGTTGTTTATCTTGGATAAAGGGCGTCATAGAAGAAATAACGGTATCTAATAGCTCCTCTACATTGAATGACTCATATATCAATTTAATTTTGCCTGCTTCAATTCGAGACAGATCCAACAAGTCACTAATGAGCCCCCGTAAATGTTCCGCATTCACAAGTGCAATTTTTAAGTACTCTTTTTGCTTATCTGTTAATTTTCCTGCAGATTCACGGTGTAAGATATCTACAAAACCCATAATAGAGGTAAGAGGTGTCCGAAGTTCATGAGAAACTGTTCTCAAAAAACTTTCTCTCAACACTTCTAATTCTTTTTCATGGGTAATGTTTCTTGCCACCACAATCACCCCTAAAGTGGGGTCCAAATTATGGGTGACCTTCCCACTTGTGAAACGATACACTTTTTCTTCGCCATCTATTTGAATTTTAATTTCTCTTCTAG
This sequence comes from Candidatus Margulisiibacteriota bacterium, assembly GCA_013215865.1. Classification (GTDB taxonomy): domain Bacteria; phylum Margulisbacteria; class Marinamargulisbacteria; order DT-59; family DT-59; genus DT-59. The sequence goes on along the minus strand of JABSQL010000171.1, from coordinate 741 downwards.
ACGTTTGCTTGGAGGATTTAAGGTGATCATTAAGCATATCTACCATCTCTTGATTTTCAATAATGGTCATGATGAATTTTCCGTACGATTGTGACGCACTAAATTTAAACATTTCTTCCGCTTTTTTATTTGCCAAAATGAGGCGGTTTTTGGCATCTGTCACCATAATGCCATCCGGAATTTGGGAAATAATCACCTCTGCTTTTTCTTTTTCTCTTATTAGAACTTCTGTTGTTTCTTTCAAACTCGACATCATTTGATTGAAAATCTGAGATAGCACACCTATTTCATCCGTCGTGGTTACTTGTACGCGTTGGCTGAGATCTCCTTTTGAGGCTTTTTGAGCAATAGATATAAGACCATCTACAGACCCTGTAATATCTTTAACTAATGACACATATATCATCAAAATCAGCAAATTCACCACGATGAGTATGAAAGTGGCACCCCCTATTAATCGAAACTTTGAGCCTATTACATCTTTTGATGGAATGAGTATAACACTCCATATTTCTGGCTCAATTTCATTCAACAAAATATGATACGAGGCCTCTCCCACTTTAAAGGAATCAGTCCATTTATGGGAAAGTGCCATGCTATTCACAATACGGCTCAACACTTCAAATCGTACATCTTCATTCCGAAGAAATGAGCCTGTAGATGCCACTATTTGTGTGGTTTCTTCCCCCTTAAAACGCCCCTTAAATATGAGTGCCATATCCGTATAATCCACTTTAAAAT
>JABSQL010000170.1 GCA_013215865.1 Candidatus Margulisiibacteriota bacterium | reverse complement strand
GAAGAAAGCCTTCCATCAATAGAAATAAAATCTTATCTCTTCATAAAAATGGCCTAGGCGCTACCGCCATCTCTAAACAGATGAATATTGGTAGATCTACGGTTTATAAGGTGCTCAATGATTGCTCTGAATGAGTTGAATACTTTTGCATAAAATCTATTCTTTTGCTCAGACCGTAAATTCCCACACAGTTGGGCCTGCTACCCCTATTTCAGTAACGCGTATCACTAAAAGCTTACATTTTATGTAAATGTGATTTATATGGCGTATTAGGCTACTTACGGTACTTCTTAAGGTAAAAGGGTTCACTTAACATTGAAAATCTCACCTACGGCTTGAATTCTTTCATTTAAGAAACCACTGTTAGTATGAGTTACACTAAAAATTTATCTCGCGTTTTATTATATATACTCCTATTAAAACTAAGCATAAGCTAAAATGTTTAAAAAAAAGGAGCCCATATCTAACCCATGTCAAAAAAAAAGAAACATAAGTACTGGGTCCAACTGCATATCGGGACGGAATTACCGTTAAAAGCTAACATATTTTATGCTTAACTGAACACAAAACTTTGATCTATTTTCGTGCCCATTTTTTTCATAAGATTAACGACAAGATTTTCGGCACATCAAAAGGCCGTGGGCTTAAATCGCGCAAAATCGAAAAATTATACTCACCGAACATATTGATGTGGTGCCAAGTTAAAATGGAGCTCCTGCGTATTTTTTCAATAAATTCTTGTTTTTGCGTGTTTGTATCTGCATTTGCAACAAGCTCAGACAAGTATAAATAATTCCAACAAACAATGGCATTGTGAATGAGTCGGCGACAGCCTTCAATAATTTCTTGTTCATCTTTGGTTTCAACATTAAATTCTTGATTGTTTCCAAATCGGATTGCACGCGAAAACTTATTTGCAAGCTCGACTTTGCTTAACTCGACCTCAATAATTTGTCGAAGTTCAACATCATCAATGTAGTCCAAAATAAGAATTGTTTTTACAGCACGGCCATATTCTTGTAACGCTTGATACAAAGGATGGCTTTTTGAGTAGGAACTCAAGCGTTTGAAAATTTGTGTAGCGGTTGTGTGTTTAAGTTTTATGGTCGCAATTAACCTCAAAATATCATCCCAATATTCTTCAATTAAATCTATATTAATATATCGGTCTGGGAGAATCTTGTAGCCCTTTTCCTGATAGTGCGAAATGGGTAGAAACGAGTATAAAACCTGATCCACCACATTTTTGATTCGTGGTGTAAATCGAACTGAAATCAGGTTTGTCACGGCAAAAATAATTTCATTGAATCCATGTGTGTCTGTGATATGAAAATCAGATTTAACCACATCATTTTGTAACAACCCATCAATTAAATGAGGAGCTTCTCTGTCAGTTGGACTAAAAACCTGTGAATGAAATGAAAATAATCGTTCATCCTGGAACCTATTTACACTTACGCCTCGCCCTTTCCCAAAATATTTGAATGAGTGATTGGCGTTGAGTGAATCTACACTAATGCCACATTTGAGTCCATCACTTACCGTGTGCAAAACATCATCAGAACGTTGGGTCTCACTGCAAAAACAGGGAAAAAGTCCCATGAGACTATTAGTACTCCTTTAAGTTATATCTCCATAAATTATTTCACCAGTTTTGTTTAGGTTTTCAATCAAAGCTAAATAAATCTCAGAGATGTCATCAAGAGACACTAATTTAGTAAGTTTAGGTTCCACTCCCTTTATAAAATTCAGTCGTTTCAAATCATTAGGAAACCTTTCTATAAAGCTGGGGCTAACAGCATTAACTCTGATAGGTTCTAATTCAATAGCAAGTGTTTTCACCAAAGATTCAATTGCCCCATTAATTGCAGCCGTAGTTGAAAATCCATTGTAGCCTTTTTGACTAGCAATACCTGAAGTTAAAGTAATTGAGCCTTGTTTTGAAATTGTGTTTAAACAATGTTTTGCACAATAATATTGTCCCCAAAACTTACTCTTAAAAGCACTTAGCGCATCAATTGTATTATTTGAATTAAAGGCTGCGTTCACCTGAGCGTGCTTAATCGTCGTAATTAAATGGTCAAACTTGCCTATCTGGCCCTGGGAGACGGTTCTGGACAAAAACCGCAAAGTAGCATCAAATTGGGAATGATTGAATGACATTTTCATACTCTTTTTGAGCGTCAGTAATCGATAATTTTGAATAGATTTCAAGTGACTGACGACTATCGTGTCCGGAGTAAGGTTGAATCAATGCGTCATCAATTCCTTGCTTTTTAAGCCAAGTAAATAGGAAATGCCTAAGTTTATGCGGTGAAATAGTCTGTTTAAGACCTGCTTTTTCAGAATAGCGCTCTAACAACTTTCGAATTCCACGATCTGTATACTGTTTTTTCCACGATGATTCAAAAAGATATGCTGCTTTTTTTTGTATCATGGTTTCACAGTGCATCGCTAATACCTCTTTAAAGTTTGACGGAAAAGGAACGATTCGATCTTTTTTTCCTTTGCCTTGTTCAATTCGAATTTGGCAGCTTTTAAAATTTACATCATCCAGTTTAATCCGAATAACTTCACTAACTCTCACTCCAGTGTAAATCAACGTCTTAATAATCATCATGTCCTGAAAGTTTTTAGACCCCCAAACAGCATCATAATATTTTTTAATCTCTTCCTCTGTAGGCACATAGGGCAGTTTTTTAGGCTTTTTTGGCACGCCAATATCCAACTGATCTCGGATGTTTTTAAATACGTTTTTCAAATAGAAATAATCTGGGCGTTCATGCCGAAAGTATTTTAATATCGCCTTAGCCTTGTCTTTTGCTGGGGTTCTTTCAAATTGTTCCATTAGGATTTTAACCTCATCCTTTTATCCATATTCAAGTAAAAGCGACCATATGGCGTAATATGCTTGTATATCAAGGGTGTTAATGCTCGATAGTCTTCTTTGGTTAAAATAGATTTCCATTTCTTGTCGGACAAAACTTCTTGAATCATGAGTGTATTCACATAGATCATACAGTTTTGAATCAAGTGCAAACAAAGAGCCGTTATTTCCTGTTCTTCCAGATTATTAGTCGCAAATTCACCACCGTGTCCATAGAGAATGAACCCATTAGCTGAGTTCCAATTTTCAACAACATTAAGCCCTTCATGAATTTCTTGTCGTAATGCCTCTGAGCTTAGATACTCACATAAGAAAATTGTTTTAACAGCTTTACCCAGTTCACATAAAGCCAAATATGTTGGATGTTTCAGATTATTTCGTGTGAATCGTTTTAATATGGATTCTGTATCCGCAGTTCCTAGTCGTAACGCAGTGGCATATTTAACCATTTCATCATATTGGGTGCGAATGAGATTCCAGTTGATTGCTTTTGATAAAATAAGAGTTAAGTTTCCAAGCGTATCTTTTAATTCATTGTTTGGAAGATACAATTTTTGAGAATGAATGGATTTGAGTCGAGGTAATAGCTGAAATCCTAAGATATGGCTGAATGCAAACGCAACAATACTTTGGCCATGTGTATCCACATAGTTCTTTTGAACTTCCATATCTGTACAATGCCTAATAACTCCTTCGATCATTGCTGCAACCTCGGATGAAGAACATCGTTTTACTTGCGAATGGATGCAAACCGAATTTTTTTCGACATGCCAATAAATCATAATTCCTCTTCCTCGGTAACGATTGTGCCATTCGGTCATTAAATTTTGATCCCAGGCACCAAATTTCTTTGAATCAGATGCGCAGCTTGTTGTTGCTTTTCCCCATATCTTTGTGGAGCGAATTTTAAATATTGCATTAGCAATATCAGAAATTGCTTCTCTTAAGCTATCTTTGTTGATGAACCGTTTTTTGACATACAATAAATCGCGATAGCTCACATCTGGATTTCCAGACGTAACGTGTTTTAATCCAGTGTTAGTGCCAATTCCAAAGCTAGAAAGAAGTATTCGTTTTCTCAGTGTCTCTTGATCTAATATTTCTCTTGAAGCTGATGAGTAGAATCGCTTTGTAAATTGCGTTCTCAAATCGGTTTCTTTAACAACATCTAGCAAATCTGTTAATGGCCATCGAGCCATAATTTCATCTTTGATACGCTCAATATTTTGATTTTCAGGCTGTGCTTCGCTAGGGGTTAAGGTAATCCAACCTTTTCCATTTTTCTTAATGATTTTCACCTTTTTGTTTTTTGGCACGGTTCTATTGAACTGTATAAGTGATGTATCCATTTTATCTTTCAAATCATTCATAAATAATTCAACATCCATAGTTAAATTAAGCGCTAAATAATGCTCTTGTTTTTTAAGTTGAAAGTCAGAAGGCAGATCTTCGTCTGGGTTTCGATATCGATCTGCGCCAGTAGCCCATATTTCCCTACATCTGATCTTATCTCTTAACGCTTGCAAAACACATATCTCATAATTGATTCGATTTATACGTGGATTACCATTCTCATCTGTTTCGATGATCAAGTCTTTCATCTTTTTACGAATAACACCTTCAATCGGAATATCCTCTTCTAGTGGAAAGCATTGTTTTTTTGTAGTGGCATACTTTTTAAGTAAGTGGATTGCCTCAATAATGGGTGCGAATGCTTTGTTGTTTGAATGAAAGTCGAGAACATCAAGTATTAATGGCACCATTCGCCTGTAATGAGTGGCATATGACCTTCGAACAACCGTATAGACTTGCGTTTGATAACTATAATTTGAACGAAGCTCTTTGACGATATCTGACAGTTTTCCTTCTCCAACTATTGGATAAATTATTCGATTGATGACTCCTTTTGGGTTTTGTAGAGATAACTCAGATAATCGAAGTAGAATTCCATATTTACCCGAAACTTTTTTAACATCATTCAAAATGTTTCTTTTGACTCGTTTTTCGGCGTGTGCGCCAACGTTGTGTACAATTTGAATCAGTAAATCAATCACGGTGTCTGTAATTCCTCTTTTTTTATGAACGAGGAATAGGATCAATAATGCATAACGAACAGGCTTTGCCCTATTGTTTGTTCGATAGGTGTTTTCAGATGCTGCACGCCGATAATATTTTTTCAGGACTTGCGGAGAAATAAACGTGGCAATTTTATCTGGGATGCCTAGCGATACAATAGCCTCTAGTTTTTTGATTTCAGACAGCATACTTTTTAGACCAACCGCACCTGGTCCAATTTTCAGGTCATTAAATAAAACGGGTTTAATTGATTCAGATATCTCTATACCTTCTTGAGCAACAAACTCGTCGATTTTTTTAAGGGAGTCTTGAGAAACGCTTCTAGTAATTTTTATAAAAAGGTCAGATTCAAATTGGCTTAATGCAGGACGAATAATTCGTCTAAGAATTCGGCCTTCAGGTGGCGGAATAACTTTTAAGCGACGAAATTCATGATAGACTTCACTTTTCAAGTGTTCAATCTTATGTGTTCTATGTAGGATGGATTCAATTAGAAGGGTTTTGATGTGCTCAACATCTGACACTGTGTATTTTTTGAACCCAAAATATTTTAGGACTTGGGCACGATGAATTGATACATTTCGACCTTCCCAGTCATAGTCTTGATAAGATTTTGAATCTGCATTGACTTGGTGTGCAATAAAATCCAATACTTGCTTTGGAATTTCTGAATCCTCGTCTAGGAGACGCCCTTCATTTTGTAGAAATTTGAACTGGAGTGCCGCACCTAAGCGAGTTTTTCCTGTCTTATTGCCTAAGAATTTAAGTTCATTGGGTTGAAATGAGAAATTTTCAATTAATGATTTTTTGTTATATGGCTGGCTAAACCCCATTACTTTTCACGCAACTCAATTTGCTCTCGATCTCGTTCGATTAAAGCCTCTAATTCGTGTTCATCTGGCAGCATAACTTTGTATTGTGAGACAAATAAACTGCTTTTTAAACCAGCCGTTGCATATTCAACCTTTGTTTTGTTTTTGTCGGTACATAGGATCAGGCCAATTGGCGCATTATCTGTTTTAGCCACGATATTTTCTTTATAATAGTTTAAATAAAAGTTCATTTGACCAACATCCTGATGTGAAAATGCCCTTATTTTGAGATCAACCAATACGTGACATTTAAGAATACGGTGATAAAAGATCAGATCGATTCGATCATGTTCGTTATCTATCGTGATCCGTTTTTGCCTGGCTTCAAAACAAAAGCCAGTGCCTAGTTCGAGTAAAAACTCTTGGATGTGATTAAGCAAAGCCGTTTCAAGATCATTTTCGCTAAATTCTGGCCTCTCTTCTAGACCTGTGAATTCAAGAATATAAGGATCTTTGATGGTGTCTTTAATATCAAGCAAAAAATCCTTTGAGTGTGTCTTCTCAAGCAAGGAGTGTTTGTTTTTTGATAAGCCAGTTCGTTCGTAAAGTAGACTTTGGATCTGTCGTTTGAGTTGACGTACATTCCAATGTCCATTTATTCCTTCTACTTCATAAAATGCTCTCTTTAATGGGTCCTGAACCTTGATCAATTCGACAAAGTGAGTGAATGTGAAATGACGAAGAAGAATTTCTGATTTTGGACTGTGAGATGATATGTTTAACTGAGCTTTATTTTTGTGAATGTCCGACTCTAAAAACTTCAAATTTGATTTGATGAATTTATCAGTCAGCGACTGATGAATCTGTGGGTAGGTCAAATAAAACTGTCGATACAGCCTTAAATTTGTCTCTGAAAACCCATTCCGTTTTTTTGATTTAAGTTCTTCTGCAAGCTCTTGAATTAGGTTTTCACCATATTTGGCACGGTCTTGTCCGTCCTGTTGATACTCAAAAATGTAAAAGCCAATCAACCAGTTTCGAACGGTCAGTAGATTATTAGTTTGTTGTAATACAGATTGTTGCAGCTGATCTTGTGTTACAGTGATTAGGCTCAACAGGTTTTTAAAGTTTGTCATAGTAAAGTTCCTATAATTCAGTGAATCGGTATATTTTATTGACTTACCCTACCATTCAATGCCAAAATACACCACAGAAACATTGAAGTTCATATTCTGTTTTAGAAAATGGTACTTATGAGGAGATCCTGTCATGACCATTAAAGACGATATCTGGAAGTCGACAAATGTAGCCAAAAACTACCTTCAAGGAATTAGAGGGGCCATTCCGTTAGCGAATGAACAAATTCAATTGATCCAAAGAATTTGTAAAAAAGTTGTCCCCCATGCCAAAAATTTTCGGGATTGCTAAAATAGTATAGTGTATTATAATAGAAGCAAAAAGGAGCTGTTATATGAACTGTCCAAAATGCCAAGAAACAAGCTATTACAAGAACGGAAAAGCGATGGGGAGGCAACGATATAAGTGCAAG
>JABSQL010000017.1 GCA_013215865.1 Candidatus Margulisiibacteriota bacterium | reverse complement strand
TCCAACAGAATTGTATGTTTTATACGAAGAAAATGCCGCCTTTTTTAAAGACCTGCAATTCGAAATAGAACCCTTTGGCGCCAACCAACTCAAGATTCGCTCGGTCCCCTACGAATTCTCAGATATCTCATACCAAGAATTTATGAGTACCTGCTTGTCTAACATCAAATCCGGTTCTCAAACGGAGATATGGCAAGAGAAAATGGACCAGTTCAAAATGATGTCTTGTAAGGCCGCCATCAAAGCGGGAAAACGCATGACCCCACCCGAAGTACAGCAGCTCTTACAAGACCTCAAAGCCTCCCCTCTGAATTTCACTTGCCCCCATGGCCGCCCACTCTACATCAAATTCGAAAAATCAGATCTTGAAAAGCTGTTTTTGAGGCGGTAGTTTTTTCTTAGAATTTAAACAGGTCCTTATGCTTGTTCAATTTTTTCGAATATTCCTTCTTTTAATAGTCCTTCTTCATTCATTTTAGTTATTAAATCTATATGATTATTTTTCATTAAACTAAAACACGCTTTTTCATCATCAATTTTCACACTTTCAAAAACGCCTGGAGTCATATCATTTAAAAAATTAATCTGTTCATCCATTTCCTTTATTGCTAATCTAATAGAATTTGAACATCTTATTCTTGAATGAATCGTTGTAGGTAACGCGTAAGAGTAAGTATTTTCTGTATGTCCAATTTCAGGACACATCTCATCTTCCTCCCACTTCATGTCTTTATCAAAGAAAAAAGAAAATTTATTTTTGTCGTCATCATTGTCGTCATCATATACACTAACGTAAAATACTCCACTTTCCTTCATGATTTTTTTAACACTAAAATTAAAATAGAACAATACTCTGTTTTTATCTTCGGTGGGGTGAAATTCAATGCCTACCTCTTTAGTTCCTAATATATTCATAAAATAGCTTTTAACCGTAACATTTTGCATTAACATTTTCCATATTGGATAATCTGCAAGTTTTTTCCTTTCAGCATAATAGAAATGACAATAACTCCATAGATTCTTTCCCTCTTTTTGCAAAGTGCTCAATGTAACATCTTTTGTCCATACATCCATAGCAACAATTTTCTTCATAAACATATCTTGTATCTCCTTTTCTAAAATTAATAATAGGGTAAATTTAAGGGCAAATTTAATAAATTGTCAATATGAAACAGCCATTTTCTTCTTCATGGGGAAACAGCCTTCACAAATCTCTTTACATTGTCTAAACTAATAGTATAAATAATTTTACACAAATATAGTGGAGGAAACATATGACATACAAGAAGATTGTAGCTACATCACCATCAGAAAGAGAAGAATCTAAGGAACCCCTCTTCGTAATGTTAGAAAAAACCACGGGTAGCAAGAGCTATGACATAATAGAAAGAGCAATTCTTAATAATGAATACAAAGGCGGGGTAAATGATACAAGTAAAAAAGGCGGGGCGGCCCCTATTCATATTGCAATACTTTTTGACAGGCTAGAAGAAACAGTTCTACTTCTTTGTATAAAAAACCTTGATATAAATATCAAATACAGCGAACTTAGTACATCTTATGATTATGGTACACCTTATGATTGTGCTCATTATGTTAATAGCAAAACTAACGAAAATAAAACTGATAAATTTTTAAAATTTTTTAAACAGAATGGCTCTATAAATTTTGTAGAGGTGATACGTCAATTGCTAAAAAAAGATAGAACAAAGGCCCTTCATTTTCTTATCGAACAACATAAAGATTCCAAGCTTATAACATCAAAAGAGTTATCAGAATTGAAATCAGAATTCCCAACGAAGTTCTAACAATTGAACCTTGGCACTCAGTTTTACTTACCAATTGACAAAGTCTGCCTCTTGAGCAGATAATACCTGGCTATGTCTAAACGGTTAGTTATTGTTGAGTCGCCCGCAAAATGCAAAACCATTTTAAAGTATTTGGGCAAAGACTATATTGTTATGGCCTCTCTGGGCCATGTTCGGGACCTGCCCACTTTTCGTTTGGGTGTGGATCTGGATAATAACTTCCAACCGACTTACCAGGATCTTAAAGACAAGAAAAAGGTTATTAAGGAATTGAAGGCTACTGCAAAAAAATGTGAGGAAATCCTGATCGCAACTGACCCGGATAGAGAAGGCGAAGCCATCGCATGGCATATTCAGGAAGCCATGAAATCCGATAAAAACAAATTTAAACGTATTGTGTTTAACGAAATCACAAAAAACGCGGTTCAATCTGCAATTAAAGATCCCCGTGACATCAATCTAAACCTGGTGAATGCACAACAAGCCAGACGTATTTTGGATCGTTTGATTGGATACAAACTCAGCCCGATTTTATCTAAGAAAATACGAAAGGGCCTCAGTGCAGGTCGGGTACAATCTGTATCTGCTAAGCTGGTCTGTGACAGAGAAGAGGAAATATCTAAATTTGTACCGGTAGAATATTGGGTGATTACCTCAGAACTTAAAACACCGGATAACAACACCTTCATTGCCACGCTATTCGCAGAAAATGATCCTAAAAATAAGCTGGAGGTTCCCAACCAAGAAATGGCAGATAAAGTGGTTGAAACTCTTAAATCCTCAGAATACAGTATTTATTCTATAGAAAAGAAAGAAGTCAACAGAAACCCGGCACCCCCGTTTATTACCTCTACTCTTCAGCAAGACGCCTCTAGAAAACTGAATTGGAGTACCAAAAAGACCATGATTGTGGCCCAACAACTTTATGAGGGAATCGATGTTGATGGTGAAGCAACAGGACTCATTACCTACATGCGTACAGACTCATTTCGCATCTCTAATGAAGCCAGAGATGCTGCAAAATCTTATATCATCAAAAAGTACTGTAAAGACTATTACCCAGAATCACCTCGATTCTACAAATCAAAAAAATCGGCTCAGGATGCACATGAGGCCATACGACCCACTTATTTCGAACTATCTCCAGACACAGTGTCTCAAAAAACAACGTCCGACCAAGCCAAGTTATATAAATTAATATGGGACCGTTTCATGGCCTCTCAAATGTCCAGTGCAAAACTAGAGCGCACCACTATCATCACTGAGTGTGCGCCTTATTTCCTTAAAACCACGGGGAACATTTTACTATTTAATGGCTTCTTGGTTCTCTACGAAGAAGGCAAAGATGATCATGATAAAGATGAGAAAAATGCCCTCCTCCCTTCAATCACAAAGGAAGACTCCCTATCACTTAAAGAAGTGGATGCACAACAAAAATTCACACAACCGCCGGCCCGATACACAGAGGCCAGCCTCATTAAAGAAATGGAAGAACAAGGAATTGGCCGGCCGTCTACATATGCCCCCACTCTTTCTATTATTCAAGATAGAGGATATGTCCAAAAAGAAAACAAGAGCCTGTTACCTACTGAACTAGGTGTTTTAGTAAACGGTAAGCTTCTTGAATTCTTTTCTTCTATCATTGATGTCAGCTTCACCTCTGATATGGAAAACAAGCTTGATGAGATCATGGAAGGTAAACACGTTTGGCAGGAAATTTTGCAAGATTTCTATGAGCCCTTTTCAGCTATGCTTGAAAAAGCAAATGAAGAAATGGAAAAAGTAAATCTAGATCGACCCAGTGATGAAGTCTGTGAGAAATGTAACAGCCCGATGGTCATAAAATCAGGACGATTTGGTGACTTTTTGGCTTGCACCTCTTTTCCAGACTGTAAAAACACAAAATCAATTCTTGTTGAACTGGGGGTTAACTGCCCCGATTGTGATTCCCCTCTCATAGAGAAAAAGACGAAAAGAGGCAAACCATTTTACGGATGCTCTACTTACCCGAAATGTAAGTTTGCCTTATGGACAAAACCAGTCAACAAAGAATGTCCCAGCTGCAAAAACCCCATTATGACAGAGAAAAAGAAAAAAGGAGATACCCTCTCTTATATCTGTCCAAAATGTAAACATGAAACCGAAAAATCTGATTAAATCTATTCTCTTTTCAAACTGGAGTATCAAAATACTGGCCATTATTTTGACCTTAATCTTATGGTACCTTGCCCGCACACCTTAAAACAGTTTCTTCTCTGAAGGACGCCCTCTCATCTTCATCGCATCAGACGTTGGGTTTTGTTCCCACAATGGGTGCCCTCCATGAAGGCCATCTATCCCTCATTGAAACATCTCTTTCAGAAAATGATGCCACTATCGTCAGTATTTTTATCAACCCCCTACAGTTTGGACCCCAAGAAGATTTTGACGCCTACCCCCGACAAGTCTCATCTGACCTGGCCCGCCTGGAAACACTTCCTGTTGATATGGTCTTTACGCCCTCAAGGAAGGAGATATTCCCCCATACCCCAGACAATGAAGTAGACGTCTCGTCGCTCTCAACATGTTTATGTGGGAAGACACGGCCCCACTTTTTTAAGGGTGTTACTTCTGTTGTTCTAAGATTGTTTAATCTCATAAAACCCAGTGCTGCCTATTTCGGGGAAAAGGATTTCCAGCAGCTTGTGATTATCCAGAAAATGGTGAGAGACCACTTTTTTCCCATTCGTGTGGTTGGATGCCCCATTGTCCGGGATCCAAATGGCCTGGCACTTAGCTCTCGCAATGCATATTTATCGGAAACAGACACTCAGTCTGCCACGTATATTTACAAAGCCCTCACAGAAGGGAGATCTCAATATATGTCGGGGATAACAAAAAGCGACACACTTCTAGACATCATGACCCCCATACTCAAAGAGGGCAATATTCAAATCGATTATCTGACGATTGTGGATGCTTCAACGTTACATCCCAGGGAGGCGATCGAATCTGATGATAGAATCATGTTTGCGGGGTATGTGGGGCAAACACGGTTGATTGATAATATGGCATTCCAGTAAGTATCAGCTCACAAACCTTTCATAGACTTCAAGTTTTGTTTCATGTGTACAAGTGAGACTATGTATAGCTTTTTACCTGAAACTCTATAGATCAGCCTGTAAGAATATACCAATTTTTCTCTGTATCCTTTTATGTGAGCTACTATATTATACTATTTTTTCCAAAAACGACTCATACTGCTCCTGAGTCATAAGGTCCTCTACCTCTTTTTCATCTGACAACTTCACCCTCACTAGCCACCCTTCGCTATATGGGGCATTGTTGATGGTTTCGGGTTGCTCTGAAATATCTTCATTGATGGCTGATATCTCACCACTGACCGGCAAATATAAACTGGATACCGTTTTGACCGACTCTACAGACCCGAACTCTGCCATTTTATCAAATTGAGTCCCCACTTCAGGTAATTCAGCAAATACAATTTCTCCTAACTCTTGAGAGGCATGCTCTGTAATGCCGATGGTTGCTTCTCCATTTTCCACCTTTATCCACTCATGTTCTTCTGTATATCTTAAATCTTTTGGAATCATGTGATAGCCTCCTTTTTGTGGGTGATAGTATATCTGTTTTTATGGGGGACGTCACGGTTTGGTGCTTCAATGAAAAATGGGTGTTTAAATTTTTACGAAATTCTAGTATATTATCTATCGAGATGTCGAAATTCAAAATTATGAGTGTGAATACAGTAGCAAAAACTTCTGGCAGTAATCATTCACTTGCTAATATGAAAGCAGATGCCGCTGATTTGAAAGCCAAATTACACGAAGCAGATAACTTATCTAATTTATTATCAGGAATAGATGAAATAGACGAAACTTTTAGAAAAAAATATTTCTATGAATTCTATAATAAAACATCTTCCTCATTTGTGAATAAACAAATTATAAATGAAACATTTAAAGACTTAAGAAATAAGTTCCTTGCTTTTATTGATCACTATATATCCCATTGTGAAGAACGTAAAGGATATTCGATATTCACTAAAGAAGACTTCTTAAAAATATTGGCCCTTTTGTTGCATCATGTACAAGCAAAAGACCCGTTAATTGGGGGCGAATTTAAAATTCTTGAAATCTATTTAGATATTTTTCACACAGACAACAAAGATGACTGCACTGAAGTCGTTTTAATTGAAACGGAAGGCAGTAAAGATATTAATCCAAAAAAGTATTTCCGACTCAAATCTTCAGTTTGTTTTGATTCTGAAGTTATATCAGGCAAAATAGCTGAAGTTGAAGGTCTCAAAGTATGGAATAGCAATATAATGAAATATGTCAATATTTAAAAATAAACGCTTTGCTAACTTCGCTTGACCCGCAATACATTATGGGACTCACTTTTCGAATCCTTATCCGGAAAATCCGACCTAAAATGCCCCCCCCGACTCTCCTCTCTCTCTAAGGCAAACTGAGCACATAACTTTGCCACCACCTGCATGTTTTGCAACTCACCTAGCTCTGGTGAAAACCCCTTCACTTTATGAATCCAAGACAATGAGTCCAGCTTTGATATCGCTTCTTCCAGCCCTTTCCGGGACCGAATAATACCCACCCCGTTCCACATAATGGACTGGATGGCTGTCTTGACCACAGAAATTCGTGTGGGTGTAAGACCCTTCCCTTTTTCTGGGATTGGATAGGGGCCCTCCAAAGTAGATAAGGCTTCTGTTGCATGGTGTAACGCATCCTTGGCCACCCGATACCCAAATACCAAACCCTCCAACAACGAATTCGATGCCAATCTGTTGGCGCCGTGAATTCCCAATGAGGCTGTTTCTCCTACGGCATAACACCCCTCCACAGACGTTTTGCCATGGATATCTGTTCGTAAACCGCCAATAAAGTAATGGGCAGAAGGCACCACAGGAATTCGATCCGTTGCCATATCGATTCCTCTGGCAGCCAAATAGGCATAAATCGTCGGAAACCGGTCTTTCAAATTAAACGATACCGCTCCCATATCCAAAAACTCACATGGGGACTCTGTTTTTTGCATTTCTTGGTACACCGCTCTGGCCACTACATCCCTAGGGGCCAACTCTGCATCGGGATGATAGGACTTCATGAACCGATCACCTTGAACATTGACCATAATCCCACCCTCCCCTCTAACTGTTTCTGAAATCAAAAATGAGTGACCCTGTTTTTGTGGCTCATAAAAAGAGGTGGGGTGAAACTGCACAAATTCCATGTCCGTAACTTCACACCCTGCCTCAAATCCCAATGCAATGCCATCTCCCGTACTCACCGTTGGGTTGGTGT
>JABSQL010000169.1 GCA_013215865.1 Candidatus Margulisiibacteriota bacterium | reverse complement strand
TCATGCGACGCTCAATAAACAGACATGTTACGGGCAATTTATGTCTTTATTAGCCGCCTAAAAGAGAGTGTGTTTTTGCTCATTTACCGGCTTTTCTTGCGGAATTATTGAGTCGCTTTTTTTAATGCGACAGAACCTTCAAAATGCCCTGTCATGGTTGTAAATTTCTATCTATTGTACTATAGCAATCCTTAAGTCTTATCCGGGCTTTTGGCAGGTTTTGTCATATGTTTATTGTAAACAATACCCGTATAAATAACTGCTACAGGCAGAACAACCATTGTACCAGCTGCAACTATCCCATCCTTCCATGTCGGAGCATCATACTTTCCCGGATCTGGCGTGTGGCTTGTGCTATTTGGTTTTGCATGAAAACTTCTGGATCTCATGTTAAACCTTTGAGCACATTGTCCTGCAATACGGCTTGTGAATCTTATCGTTGATATTAACATTGATATCATTCCTCCCATATGTGTAAATTTGAATTAAATTTAGACGTTAACTATATCAAAAATTGTATCGGTGTAAAAGACCGGATTTATGTCGCGGAGAGAGGTGAACATGTTGTATACTGGCCTAAATAAATATGATTATCCACTTCGAACCCATGTTTCTGTTCAGGCGTTTTAATGGCCTTAGAAAGTTTAAAATAGTCTTGGAAAGGGTTATTCATATGAAAGGTTTTATCATAAATGGTTCGTTGGTTAAGGGACTGAGTTGCTTCTATTTCTTTGATGGCAAAGTATTGGTCAGAAGTTAGGCAGTTTGAGATTGAGACATAATCTAGCTTTTTACCATTGTTTTTGGTATCGAGAATATAATTTGTGAGGGTTTTGAAAGAGGAAGTTGATAAGGGGTTGCGGTTGGAACGTTTAACGATTGTCATAGATTTCGCACTTTGGATTTAATGCAGGATTGTGTTGTTCTGATTTGGTTGATGAGGTCATGGATGGTATCACTGTTAATACTACTTTTATTTGACTTGTGAGAAATGTACATTTTCAGGAGGTTCCCGAGTCTTGCGAGATCGGAATTAATGCTTAGGAGGTCTAAAATGGCTTTTTGGTCGATGGTGGATTTTAGAATATATCCAAGGGAAGCCGAGCGCATGAGATGGGGAACTGAAACACAGCAGCTCTTGCAGTATCTTGAAACGCAAAGAGGGAGAAAAGAAGTCGAATGTGAATCAAGAGATTTAAGTACGATAAGGGTACTAAAGATTAAAGCTGTAAAGGGTAGTAGTAAATTCGCAACACTGTAAATTCCCAGTTCTCAAACATGGCAGACCAGAATGACGTTGAGAACCCCAAAGGGGTGCGAATAAGTGTTGGGTCGGGATTGCTAAATGGGATATACCGCATCAATTAGATGATCTTTGAAGAAGAATAAGAACAGTGAGAGCTCGACCATATAAGGTGCTTGTGTTTTGGTCAATTCTGTCGATGGCGATCCATTTCTATGACCTCAACATCGTGGATATCTTACCATGCCTTCCAAGTACAGCTTTTCTGCTTGAAGCTTAACCCTTTAGCTTTAAGTATTTCATGTATTCTATTTAGCAATCCCAAAACAGGATCGTCCAGTTTGGTGGGGGAAAAACGAAAACTTTTAAAGAAGGTATGCCTTCCCAAATCATATTTACCATTCTCATTTTGGGGTGCTATAATGCTGTCACCCTGCGAAAACAGGTACAGCAGCTGGCTAATTGAGCCAATGCCTCCCTACAATCATAATTTAATTGAGAAGGGAGGTGGTGCCATGGCTGACATTATTAAAGTCTTGATTCTTTTATTAGAATTGATACTGAAGATAATTAAAGTCTTGGCCGAGTTACAGCTCATAACGCCAAGACTTTAAACTATAAATAGCACCGTTTAGCTGCTGGGCGGTGCCCCAGACTATTCATATACTATATATTTACCCACAAAATGTCAAATATAAACCTGTGTATTTCTGCTTGGAAAAAATTAATTACCTCTCTCATTTCTCATTTTACTATGGGTGTGAAGAGTGGTGACTCTGTGGAATTTTGGCGATTAATGAAAAAAGGTGTAATAAAGTAAAAACTATGTTATAATGATGTTTCAATTTACTAAAAACAGAAGACACATAATAATAAGGAGCTTTAAAATGGCCATATCAGGACAAAGAACAAATTTTAGGAGTAGAATTCGTAGATTCGCACCTGTTAAATATTTTAATAACAAAATTGCTAAAAAATTAGCTAATAATAAAATTAATAGACTATTAAATGACCCTGAAATGGGTGAACAAAATAAATTTGATAATATTGTTCTTGAACTTGAGCTCCTAAAAGCTCAGGAAGACAAAGGCATTTCTGTTGAATCATTTATTAATAATCTTGCTGTCAACGCAAAGTAGAAATGTCCTAATCCCTGCAAAGTAGAAATGTCCTGTTTTAGCAAAGTAGAAAAAGAAGGAGACAGTAGCCCCAGAGGGGGGAGCTCCCCCCTCTGGGGCTTGCGCCCCCAGACAGAGTACGGAT
>JABSQL010000168.1 GCA_013215865.1 Candidatus Margulisiibacteriota bacterium | reverse complement strand
GTTGTTGGTGTCAGAAAACAAGGCATATCCGCCCATTTCAGTGTCCCCTCAATCTGACGTGACCATATGGGGTGTGGTCACGGCTGTTATCCATAAACCATAGATGTACGCGTTGGTGGATTGCCGTTCGTTTTATGTCTCCTGCGAACGGGTATTTAGACCCGATCTTTGGGGAAAGCCCGTTGTTGTTTTGTCCAATAATGATGGATGCATTATTGCACGTTCACAAGAAGCCAAGGCATTGGGACTTCGCATGGGAGAAGCTGTTTTTAAATGCCAACACATATTAAAGCAAAATGAGGTCCATGTTTTCTCGGCCAATTTTGGATTATATGGCGACTTGTCTGCCCGTATCATGTCAGTTTTGGAAGGGTTTAGTCCAGATATCGAAATCTATTCCATCGATGAGGCATTTTTGGTGTTTCCAAACGATAACCGAGACTATGAAGTATTGGGCAGACACATTTGTGAGCGGGTCTTAAGATGGGTGGGTGTACCGGTAGGCGTGGGGTTTGGCCACTCAAAAACCTTGGCCAAGGCCGCTCATGAAATATCCAAAAAGGGGAGTGGGGTCTGCGATATTCATCAACGAGGTGTTACGCACACCCTTCAATCTCTTCCTGTTGCGGATATATGGGGGATTGGGAAAAGACACAGTGCCTTTCTGAATTCAAACGGTATTTATACGGCACGTCAGTTTCGGGACATGCCTCCTGAGGTGGTTCGAAAGCGGATGCATACCCCCGGGTTTAGAACCCAGCAAGAACTGAAGGGGCTGTCTTGTATTCCCTTAGAGGCTGTGGCAGAAGAGAGAAAGCAGATTGTCAGTTCACGTAGTTTTGGGACCAAGTTGACGGAACAGTCTGATGTGAGAGGTGCTCTGGCAGATAATGTGGCGGTTGCATCTGAAAAACTTCGTTTCTATGGCCAGGCAGCTCAAGCATTGATGGTATTCATTGCCACAAGTCGATATAACGATGACTATTATTCCCGGTCGGTTGTGATCCCGCTTCCAGAAGCCACCGCTTCTTCCCGAATATTAACCCATTATTCAGGGATTGGGTTAGAATATGTGTATAAGCCGGGAAAACGGTATGCCAAGTCGGGTGTGATGCTGATGAATTTGGTGAAGGCAGACCATATTCAGGGGAACTTGTTTTACAAAGGGGCCTGCCAAGATACGGCACTGATGAAGGCGGTGGATGCCATTAATGGGCGTTGGGGGCGTCATACATTGCAACTGGCCGTCACACAGTGGCATAATAGAATTTGGAAAATGAATCAGAATATGAAATCCAAGCGGTTCACTACTTCTTGGAATGAACTCCCGGAGGTGATGTCACCATGTGTGGCCGATTTGTACAAAAAGAAGACAACCCAAACCGAATCAAACGGGTCATTCCCGACCTCAAAATAGGGTCTTTGGTACCTAGTTATAATATTGCGCCCTCTCAAAATGCATTGGTGATTTATCAAAAAGACGGTCACCATCATGGCAGGTACTTTCGATGGGGACTGGTGCCGTCTTGGGCAAAAGATCCAGCGATTGGCAACAGAATGATCAATGCGCGCCTGGAAACGGTTACAGAGAAGCCCTCTTTCAAAGGCCCGTTTCGGCGTCATCGTTGTTTGGTTCCGGTATCAGGATTTTATGAATGGAAAAAACAGGGAGAGGTGAAAATGCCATACTACATTCACTTTCATGACGAGCTGGTATATTTTGCTGGGTTGTATGATACCTGGAAAACAGGTGAGGGAGATGCCCTTCACTCGTTTACCATACTCACACAAGAAGCCAATGCATTTTCAAAAGCATATCATGATCGCATGCCGGTGATTGTTCGTGATGCGCAGTTACTATCATGGTTGGACGGGTCATTGGTGGAGGAAAAACGCATATTGGCCTTGTTAGACACCTTTCCCAATGACCAGATGGGGGCGTATCCTGTATCACGCCAGGTAAATTCCCCGGCCTTTAATTCTCCCTTGTGTGTTGAGAGGGATCCTGGTATCAACTAAAGCATTCCCGCACCAAAGTTCTTGTCTGTCGCTGATCTTTATTTTCTACCTTACCATGGTATAGTAAAGTCCATGAAAAAACTTTTAATTGTTTGTACGGGGAATTCTTGCCGATCTCAAATGGCAGAAGGTATTGCAAGACACCTTTATGGAGATATATGTGAGGTGCATAGTGCCGGTACACACCCTTCCTATGTACATCCCACTGCGATTGAAGTGATGGAAGAAATCAACATTGATATATCCGGACATCGGTCACGATCAGTAGAAGAATTTAAAGACGAACTTCTGGATGTGGTTATAACAGTCTGTGATCACGCAAAGGAAAACTGCCCCCTATTTTCAAATGCCAAAACCACCTTGCACTGGCCTTTTAGAGATCCTGTGGGGCCGAGTAATATCATTTTGTTCCGAGAGGTCCGGGATGAGATATTTGAAAAGTTAAAGTCGGACCTGCGTCCCTTACTTCGCTAGTTCTACAACAGAACGGTTATTTCGGCCTGATGATTTAAACGCCTCTATAATTGCCTCTGCATCTTTGAAGGAGACATTTGCAAAGGAGAATTTGTCATAAATTTCCACACCCTGCAGTCTCTTTCCATGGACACGTGACTGCTTTTCAATGTAATCGACTAGCTTTCTAGGTGTCATATCATCCATCTTACCTTTGGCGATGAACAATCGTGCTTGACCCTTCGTGTCAACAAATCCATGTCCGCTTTTTTGATGACCGCCTCTGTGCCCATCTCTTTGACCGCCTCTGTGCCCATCTCTTTGACCGCCCCTATGCCCATCTCTTTTCCCTTTCTTGTTGTCATATGATCGATTCGATTTGGAAATCTCTGTATATCGATCTTCGGATAACTGCTTTTCAAAGGCACATTTTAAAACCCCGGCCAAAGCCTCTTTTGGGTTAAACGTTGCCAGTAACTCTTCAGAAAAATCCAAATATTCAGCATCTATATTATCTTCAATCGTCTTTTGTATGGTTTCTTTTAAACGCCTTTTCTTGGTTGTGATAATGGTTTCGATATTGGGAATCTCTGACTTTTTGATGTCTGTCTTTGCAATTTTTTGAATTCTGACCAGCTTTCGATACTCTGAAGGCGTGATAAAGGTGATAGCCGTACCTGTTTTTCCAGCCCGACCTGTACGCCCCACCCGATGAATATATGACTCAGGATCCTGGGGAAGAGCAAAGTTAATGACATGGGAAAGCCCCGTAATATCCAGCCCACGGGAGGCCACGTCTGTAACCACTAAAATAGTACATATCTTTTTTCTAAATTTGTTTAAGACCCGTTCACGTTGAAATTGGCTGAGATCTCCGTGCATGGCTTCTGAATCATATCCTCTATTATTTAACCGCTCGTTAATGGTATCGACGTCCCGTTTGGTTCTGCAGAAAATAAGGCCATAAAAACCATCTTCTACGTCTATGATCCGGCATAACGCTTCAAGTTTGTCAGATTCTCGAACTTCAAAATAAATTTGCTCTGTAAGAGATGTGGCCAGTGTTTCTTTCTTCGCCCGGATGGTGGTGTATTTCTTCATGTATTTTTTGGCCAATTTCATGATGGTATCCGGCATCGTTGCAGAAAATAAAAGGGTTTTTCGATCTGGGTTGGTCTTGGATAGAATAAGTTCTATATCTTCAATAAATCCACTATTCAGCATTTCGTCGGCTTCATCTAAGACCACATATTTTACATGGGATAGATCCAGCTTTTTGCCTCTTAAATGATCAATCAAACGGCCAGGAGTGCCTACAATAATATCGTTGGGACGTTTCAATTGTTGATGTTGTTTTTGAATAGACTGTCCACCATATATAGGCGTTATCTTTAAATGCTTATTACCTTGCAATGAATGTAATTCATCCGATACCTGAATGGTGAGTTCGCGTGTTGGTGTGAGTATAAGTGCTTGTATGTGTTGTTTGGTCGGTTCTAAACGTTCCAAAATGGGGAGTCCAAATGCAGCCGTCTTACCAGTACCGGTTTGGGCTTGTCCGATAACATCCTCATCACTGGTGAGCATCAAGGGGATGGTTTCAATTTGAATATGGGTGGGCTGCTCAAACCCTTTCTTTTCCAAGGCAGCGAGTAAGATGGGCGATAACCCAAGTTCTTTAAATGTTTTATGTTCCATAGCGATTGGTTCCTTTGTCTGTTTTGATTTGGTATATTTTTGATGAAATTGTGGTAAAAAAGAGGTTTTAAGTGTTTATTTTCACTTTTAACTCTTCAATTAACAGACACACAAGCGCTCTATTATACACTAATTTAATTATTATGGTAAGATACCTTAACTTAGGAGGTTTTGTTTATGCAGCACATTGAAAAATTGAAGACATTTATTCATGACATATATGGACACCATTTGGTGAGTTTATATACCTACGGGAGGCAACCTCTACGTGATATGTCCCCACAATATGTTTTATTAATCGTTGATACAAATGATATCAATTTACTAAAGCGACACGGTTCTAAAAAGAAACCATTTAATAGTACGGTGCAGTTTTATATCTTTACAGAAAAAGAGCTTCTTAATGCAGTAGATGTATTTCCAATTGAGTTTCTTGAAATGCAGCACAACAAACAATTGATATATGGCTCTGATGTGCTTGCAAATATAACGATTCAAACAACCCATTTGAGACATGAATGTGAATATACGCTCCGGTCCAATATTCTCAAATTACGCTCAGCGCTTTTGGCACCTAAAACAAATGTGACACAGCTTGTTAAAGAGTCTTTTCCCATCTTTTTTTCCTCGCTTTTGTGTATTTTTACGTTCCATAATGAAACCAGCCCAGATGATACTGACGCTTGCATAGATGCGTTATCAAAACTGACAGGAATTTCAATGACTTCATTTAAGGAAATCATTAAGAAACCAAAAATCACTGATGCTGACTTTCAAGTGTATATGGATACGTTGTCACAATTAACCTTTCATGTAAATGAACTATAAAGTTCTTCTAACCGTTTTTATTTGTGTCTGTAATAGTGTCGTGGCACTTCCTTTTGATGCGCCTAAATACCAGGGTTTTATCACAGATCCAGGTCATATTTTGGACCTGTCACAGAAACAAAAATTGGAAACACTTTCCCAACAAATCCAACTTAAAACGGGTGCCCAGGTGGCAACCGCCATTGTGCCAGAGATGGGTGAATCTTGGACCATAGATGAATATGCAAATCGCCTGTTTGAGGCTTGGGGAATCGGTCAGAAAGGAGAGGATAATGGTATTTTGTTTTTGATTGCCATTAAAGAAAAGAAAATGCGAATAGAAGTGGGGTACGGGCTGGAGCATATCATACCGGACGGAAAAGC
>JABSQL010000167.1 GCA_013215865.1 Candidatus Margulisiibacteriota bacterium | reverse complement strand
ATGGCCTCTATTTTTTCCATTCCGTCATCTCGTAATTGACGAATATAGTCCAGTAATACAATCGCATTATTCACCACAACCCCCGCTAAACTCACAACACCAACCCCTGTCATAATGACTACAAAAGGCTGTGTTTCAAATTTTAGTGTAAATAAAAGGGGTGCTAAGAATAAACCCATGATCACACCAATCATGGATAGCACGACTGAAAATAAAATAATAAATGGAAGAACCACAGAATTAAATTGCGATATTAATATCAATGCAATCAATAAAAGAGCAATCATAAATGCTTCTGTTAAAAATGCCATGGCGGCCTGTTGCTCTTCTTGCTCGCCTTTAAACTCAATGGTATATCCATCTGGGAGGGCTGCTTTATAGGGTGCCAGATTTTGTTCAATCTCTTTGAGTACATCCGCAGGTGTGCGATCAGACTCTTTGGATACATCACCTTGAACCGTAATGACCCGTTTATGGTCCACGCGGGATATGGTGCCGCTTCCGCTTGTTGTGTGAATATCTGATACTTGAGATAGAATGATTTGAGCATCATTTCTACCCTCAATGGTTAAATATTTCAAAATATCCAAGTCGTAACGCTGGTCGGCTTTTAACTTCACATTAATATCGATGTCATCATCCCCTTCTCTATACGTGGTTGACTCAACCCCATTGACTGCTGAACGAAGAGTAGAGGCAATTTTATAGATATTTAATCCCAATATTGCCGCCTTTTCACGGTCAACAATCACCTGAATCTCGGGGCTTCCCAATTTCTGTGTATCTGTGAGGTTAATCACGCCTTCAGATTTGGCTGTTATCGCTTTCACGTCTTCTGCGATTTGTTCAAGAACATCAAATGAATCGCCTGTAATCTCTAATGATATGGGTAATCCTGTGGGAGGCCCCCCTTCTTCTTCAACGACACTAATGGTACCTCCGGGAATGGAAGAAATGCCTTCCCGAATCTGGGCCATTGTCACAAATGGACTAATATCCTCAGCCTTTACCCCCAGCTTCTTGGCTATTTTCCTGAATTTCTCAGATTTATAAAATTGAAGAGAGATTTCGGCTGTATGTGGGGTGTCTGCTCCCACAGAAAATGGATCTGAATTACCACTTCCTACATTCGTCACATAGTGGCGAATGGCATGTTTTCCCGTTGCCATGATGTTTGATATAACAGCTTCTACCCTTGAAATGACCTCATTGGTTTTATCAATTGTCGTTCCCTCAGCCATTTCTAATTTCACAAAAACACGTTCCGGTGTCACATGAGGAAAAAACACGGTATTTAGGCCAGATAGAGACATGATTGAAGCCAGGAACAGAACCATAAAGGCATGTACCAATGCGGTGCGTCTCACATAAGAATGATCATATCGGTTATGCCAATTAAAGAGGAATAACAACGGAAACAGGGGAATAAGTCCTGCCAGAAAACGTGCGGGTCCAGAAATGGTATCAAAAAATGGGGCGGATATCAGGCCAATGACACCCACAAACAAAATGATAAACCATTTTTTATATTTCTGAATAGACGCTGTTGGTGATATAGACACCCACACATACCCAAGAAGGGCCACCGTGATAAATAAAAGGGCTAATGACACCCCAAAGCGATCCAATATACGAACCATATTTTCCCACATTTTTAAGTGAAGGGCGTAGTCTATATCAGGACTAAATCGTTTCACCATCATCATAGAAACAATCACCGAACCCATGACGCCTACATTGGTGGCCAATCGGTTTAGAATGGGGGGTCGGTTAGATTCACGGGCCACCAGCTTTTGCAATACTTTCTTATACATTGTCACACTCTTGGTTTTCGTAAAATCTGCCCCAGAAAGAGAGTCTTCTTTTTTTGCGGACATAAAATTCGCACAAAAGACAGGTGTTATAAATAACGCAACAAACAACGAAGAGGTTAAGGCGATGACGAGGGTTAACGGGAGATAATACATAAACTTACCCATCATACCTGGCCAAAATAAAAGGGGTGAAAATGCAGCCAATGTGGTCAGTGTGGAAGAAATCACAGGGTGGGCAACTTCTCCAGTTCCAAGTTGAGAAGCCTCTAACATTGATTTTCCTTTATGTCGGTGTCGAAAGATATTTTCGACGATAACGATGCCATTGTCTACTAGCATCCCCAAGGCGAGAATCAAGCTAAACAAAACGACCATATTCATGGTAATACCCATCAATCTTAATACGATAAATGACATGAGCATGGAGAGGGGAATCGCAATTCCGACAAACAATGCATTACGCTTACCTAAGAAGAAAAGCAACACGATAAACACCAACAATACACCGGTAATAATGGAATTTATGAGTTCATTGACCATATCTTTAATGTGTTCAGACCGATCCCCCACTACTGCCACATTGAGGTACTTGGGAAAGTGAATAGCAGAATCTTCTAGAACGTGATGAATCTCTTCAGAGAGTTCAATAAGATTCACCCCCGTACGTTTTGTGACAACAATACTGACACTATTCTTTTCTTGATACCGTGAAAAGCTGCTCTGATCTTTAAATCCATTATCAACCTCTGCAACATCCCTCACAAAAATAGGATGTCCTTTCTCAGATTTCACGACAACCCCTGAAATATCATCTGGGGAGGAAAACTCTCCAGGCACTCTGAGGGTATAGCTCACATTTCCCAGTTCTATTTTACCCCCCGGAATGGTTACATTTTCTTGAGCAATAGATTGTGAAATCTTATCAAATGAAAGGTTATAATGGGCCAACTTTTTAGCATCAACGAGTACATTGATTTCGCGTTCCAGTCCACCCACCACTTGTGTGTCCAAGACCCCACTTATGGTGTCTACTTGGTCTTGCACTTTTTCGGCGATTTGTTTTAGACGCAGGAGGTTATACGGCCCTGAAAAGGAAAGAATCATGACGGGTACTCTATCAAAGTTAAGCTCTTGCACGACTGGATCTTCCGCATCTTCTGGCAAATCTGGTTTGGCTAAATTTACTTTATCTCTCACTTTTTGGAGGGCATCATCCACGTCCACATTTACCTCAAACTCAATCGTAATACTCGAAAAGCTATCTGAAGAATAAGAGGTCACATGTTTGACATCACTTAAAGATTTAAGTTGTTTTTCAATTTCTTTCGTGACCAATGTCTCCATGTCCTTGGGAGATACCCCAGGGTACAATGTAGAGACAAAAACAAAGGGAATTTTGATTTCGGGAAAATCTTCTTTGGGGATTTGGTTGTAAGATACAAGCCCATACAGAACAATCATAAGCGCAATAATAAAAAATGAGATTTTGTTTTTTAGCGCAAAATTAGTGGGTGAAAAATGATGTTTATTATCCATCACTCATCAATGTGCAACAGGCTCTTTGTTTTGAAGGAGATGTTGGCCTTCAACAATTAAAAGATCTCCCTCAGACAATCCAGACTCTATTCGTACGTGATCCTTGTGAACCTCACCGAGTACAACGGTTGCTTCTAATGCCTGATTGTCTTTTAGAAGATAGACATATTTTTGGCCCTTTCTTTCTACAATGTAGTCATGTCTCACGACGATCGCATTTTCATAGTATCTTGTGGGAATACGCACTACTGCGAGCATACCCGCTTTGATCAGTTGATGCGGATTATCCATCACAATTTTCACAGGAAAACTTTTGGTACCCCTGTCTGCTTTTGGGCCGATGGCATCTACAACCCCAGAAAAAGACGCTTTTAACGCATCAATATACACCGTTACTGCCTCATTTTGTTTGACATGAATAAGATCTTCCTGAGATAAGGCTAGATTTATTTTGAGTTTTGAGATATCTATCACATTAAATACGGGTGCCCTGGGTGCGAGAACTTCAAATTTCTCAACAAATTTTTTCGCAATAAACCCATTCAGAGGAGATCGGATAATGGCACTTTCGTACGCGGTATTTGCCACGACATGTTCCGCACTTGCAGTAGCGTATTGGATACGTGCCAGATCAAATTCACTTTTTGAAGCCAGCTTGTTTTCATACAATTCAGAGACGGCATCCAGCTCTGACTTAGCAGATGAAACACCAATATCTGCAGCTTCCATAAGTGCCCTGCCCCTCGTTGCATCTACTTTGGCCAGAACGCCACCCTTGAAAATAGGTTTTCCAATGTCACCCACAAGCCACTCTACTTTTCCACCCACTTGGGTACTCAATATGAGATCTTCAATGGGCATTGTTTCAGCACTTAGTTTTCTTTCAGCCTGAAAAGATACAGATTTTAGTTTGAGTACTTTTACTTGTTTAGAAGGCGCTTTTACAGAACTATGTGATTCCCGTTTGGACACAAACTTTGAGCATCCGCTGAGGAAAACACACATTAAAATAAGTAGATAAACAGGGATAAACTTCATTTATACACTCAGTATAACGGAATCGAAGTCAGAATGGCAATCATATCAAATATGTACTTCCCAAAAACAATATTATAACAAAATTTATTACAAATACTATTTCATTGATAAATATGGGGACACCTTTTATAATCAACAAAATGGAAAAAACCAAACTGATATGGAAAAACGGCAAACTGATCCCTTGGGAAGAAGCTACGACTCATGTTCTTACCCATGCCCTGCACTATAGCACGGGATTTTTTGAGGGTATGCGCGCTTATGATACCCCAAATGGTGTTGCGATCTTTAGAGCCAGAGATCATTTCCAGCGTTTATTAGATTCTGCCAAAATATATAAAATGAAGGTTCCATACTCTGTGGAAGAACTCATTGATGCCAACAAACACGTTATTAGAGAGAACAACATTGGGGCCTGCTATATCAGACCCATGGTTTATTACGGGTACGGTGAAATGGGAATAAACCCCAGAAACAACCCCGTTGATGCCATTATAGCCGTATGGCCCTGGGGCCCTTACCTTGGAAAAGAAGGCCTTTCAAAGGGAATTCGGTGTAAAGTCAGTTCTTGGACCCGAATTGATGGCAGTATGCTTCCCTCACTTTCAAAGTGTGTCGGGAACTATGCCAACTCTATTTTAGCCAAACAAGAAGCACTTGATGGAGGGTATGATGAAGCCATACTCTTAAACGCAAGAGGTGTGGTTGCTGAAGGTCCAGGTGAAAATATATTTATGGTTAAAAATAACCAGTTGATAACACCCCCCATTTCAGACAGTGTGCTGGGCGGTATTACCCGCGACTCTGTCCTTCAAATTGCGAAGGACTTGGGATACGCCTTTTCTATATCGAGTGTGAGTCGAGATGAGCTATATACTGCAGACGAATTATTTTTCACTGGCACGGCGGCAGAAGTGACGCCCATTCGTGAAGTTGATGGCCGTGAAATAGGGTCTGGTAGACGGGGGCCTATTACCGAAAAGATTCAATCTACCTACTTTAATGCCGTTAAGGGAGAGGACCCCAAGTATTCAGACTGGCTAGACTTAGTAAAGTAGATCTTATTGATTGATTGGGAGGAAACGACTAAATGCCATCTGCCTTACATAAAGTTATATCTGCTAAAATACCCCTTCATGAGGCCGCAAGAAAAAGAGAGGTTAGTACAGTAAAAACGCTACTAAACTGGAAAAATCATCTTGGAAACGAAATGCTTCATGCAAATGTTCTTCTACAAAATTCAAATGGGCTGACACCTCTTGAAATCGCGAACTCTTCTCAAAGGCGATACAATGATAAGATGCTTTTTATGGGCATTATTCTAATTTTACAAAGAGAAACAGCCTATCAAGAAAAGAAAATATCTTCATTGGAGACCATTCTTATTGGAACATTGGAATCTAAAGATATCCCTGATTGTTTAACTCGGCTTATCGTTGAATTTGTTCTGAATACTAAAAATAGCAGCCATAAGGCAGAAATATCTTATCAACAAGATATTCTTTCCGGAAAATATTATACATTTCAACAAATGGTTGAAATGGGAGGGCAGTTTACCGCTAATGACAGAGCGAATAACTCAACCAGTGCCATTCAATTGGCAACAAGGGCTAGAAGAGCCCAGAGTACAGAAAAACGGGTGTCTTTTTTTAAATACTTTCAAAAAAAACATAATAATCACTGATATCAACTTGCGCCAGGCTCACAAAGCTGTATAATATCTAGTCATGAAAAATCAAACACCACACTCAAAAGATACCATAGATTTATCTCAATTGGGCATTTCTCACTACCAAGATATATACCATAATCTATCCTACGAAGCACTATTTGAACATGAAACCCATTCAAATAATGCAGGTTTCGAAGTAGGAACATTAACAAACTTAGATACGATCAATGTTGATACAGGAAAATTTACTGGACGGTCTGCAAAAGACAAATATATTGTTAAAGAACCTGAAACTCAAGGCAATGTGTGGTGGAGGGAGTCTGGATCAGACAATACCCCCCTTTCACTAGACGCTTGGGATCATCTTAGGGAGATTACATCTTCTGCTTTAGAAGGAAAAACCCTGTATGTCATGGACGGATTCTGCGGCGCAAACAAAGAAACCCGAATGTCGGTGCGTCTTATCACAGAAATTGCATGGCAGGCCCATTTCTTTAAAAATATGTTCATACGCCCCACTGAAGAAGAGTTGGCAACTTTTGAGCCCGACTGGACCATCCTAAATGCATGCAAATCCTCTTGTGAAGATTATCAAAAATACGGTTTGAGATCTGAAGTTTATGTTGCCTTTAAACTCTCTGAACGAATGACGGTGATTGGCGGCACTTGGTATGGTGGTGAAATCAAAAAAGGCATCTTCTCCATCATGAACTATTTCTTACCTTTAAAGAACATTGGTGCATTTCATTGTTCAGCCAATGTCGGTAAAGATGGGGACTCCGCATTATTCTTTGGACTTTCTGGGACGGGGAAAACAACCCTTTCAGCAGACCCTAAACGCCTCTTAATCGGAGACGATGAACACGGGTGGGATGACCAAGGAATCTTCAATTTTGAGGGTGGATGTTACGCAAAAACCATTGACCTTACAGAAGAAAAAGAACCCGATATTT
>JABSQL010000166.1 GCA_013215865.1 Candidatus Margulisiibacteriota bacterium | reverse complement strand
TTTATAGATCAATTTTCAAAAAAAGAAGTTCCAGAAGATATGATTGAAATCGTGATCAAAAATAACCAAAAGATAAAACTTGTTGATATGTTGGTTGAAAAGAATATTCTCAATTCTAAAAAAGAAGCGGTTCGTCTGATACAGCAAGGAGCCGTATCCATGAATCAGTCTCGGATTGATGATACATTCGCCGTCATCTCACCTGAAGATGGTGATTGGATCAAAATTGGAAAGCGACGGTACTACAAATTTCGCATTCAATCGTAATGGTTTATAAGCTCATTCTATTTATTGGGATTTGTTTATTAAGTGTCCCCTTACATGCTGAGACAGATATTGGGTTTCCACTTGATTTTGAAACAGAATTAAAATTCCAAAATCTACCCACATCTATTCCAAGAATAACACCCGATATAGAGGCAGCTGTACCCACTAACAACGCCTTGCCAACTGTAAATATATTTTTTGACGCAAAACTACTCACAATGGCCCGAATTTCAGGTCCATTTGAAATGGTTGATTTCAGGGATTTGGATGAGAACCCTTTTAGAAAATCCATTGAAAGGGTGGCTGGTTTGGGGATTATAGGAGGGAGAAGCACAACTCAATACGATGGCCTCAGTCCTGTGAAACGCATAGAAGCCCTCAAAATGATTTTGGTTGCATCAACGCTTAATATTGAGCATATTGATTTGCCCATCAGATATGTTATTTCCAGTCAAAAAGAGTCTTTATTTTTTGTGGATGTATATATTCAAAATGAAAATGGCGTCACATTAGCAGTATTACAATCCCAATTACCTGTAAAAAAAGGCCACCACACTGTTTCTTGGAACGGTGTTGGAGATGATAATATTCTCTATGGTACCGGCCAATATTATGCACGTATTAAAGTTTGGCCCAAAGGGCAACATAAATATATATTCAAAAAACGACATGCTGAATTTTTTATTATTCAAGGAAAAAAGCCTGAACGAATACCCCTAAAACCCCAAAAAGCATATACTCCTTTAGCCGATATTCCTTCCTCACATTGGGGGTACTCTTTTGTAAAAGAAGCATATCGGAGCGGCATTATTTCCCCTTCCTCTTCAGGGCTGTTCTATCCAAAAAAGAGTATTACAAAACCTGCGTTTTTATTGATGATTGCCCGCGCAATGAAAACCCTAAAACCTGAATATACACCCGGAGACCCATCTGAATCTTTTCAAGACTGGGATAGGGTGAGCCCTGAACTACAAGAGCAATTGGCCATTCTCTCGCTTCTAGAGGTGGTTCCCAGTATGATTCATCAACCCACAATTCAAAGAGATGTGGCTGCATACTGGATAGAAAAACTCGTATCTTGGCAGGTTCGTATATCTCAATAGTCCATCATTATGTTTAAAATCTCCCGAAATTGGGAATTTCATTTAAATGGATTGCAGAAAACAATTTCAAACAATATGGATATTGCTCTTGGTGGGCATTTTAGTAAACGGTACCGTATTTGGGAACTTTGAAAAATATATCGCACCTGCCATCGGCGCTCAAGAAACATCTAGGGGATTATCTGGGGGCCCGGTTAACCCCTCTTTCTTTTATTGGAACCCATACGCCTTGTCTCAAGTTCCCACGCTGTCTGCCCTCGCATTAGCCACTGTCTCTAACACTAAATCTTATGTCAATATTCAAGGGAACATCCCCTTTTTGAATCAACCCTGGGGCGTGGGGTATATGGATGTGAGACGAACCAAGACAACATTATTACCCACACACCATGCTGGGACCTTTTATTTATCCTCACTACATTTATTAAAAAACGGCTTTTATTTGGGAGGAAGTGGTAAATTTATGAATCAGACCTTTGGGACATCCATTAACTCTGCTTTTGGCTTAGATATAGGGGGTGGGTATATACCTACAGAAACCTTTTCAGCCGGAATTATGCTTCATAACATCATGAGAACAGAATCAAATCCGTCGTCCCAACAAGAAAATAGCATTCAATTTACCACAAGCGTCGGCGGTAGATTGGGACTTTTTGATAATCGGCTAGGTGTGCTTGGAAGCTTTGATATTGTGGAAAATGCACCGAATCGTTACCACGGAGGATTAAGTTATCAACTTAACAACTGGCTTGAAATGAACGCGGGTTATGACCATGGCGACTTTACTCTGGGTACGGGTATAAACCATGAAAATTGGTTGCTCGGTTTTTCTTGGTCAGACCTGAATCACTCCAAAGGTGAAGACATTTATCATGTATCCGTTGGATATTTGCTGGAAGGTCTTCGTGAATATGTTCCCAAATTGAAGCCAACGGTGTATCTATCTGCAGAAAATCAACTCACGCATTTTAATTTTAATCATAAGAAATTTGTAGATATTCCCTTAAAATATTGGGCAAGAGATGATATCTCTGCTTTAACATACTATGGCCTGATGGTGGGTCCTTTTTTAAAGCCTGAGTCTAAAAATGGATTAGGCGCTTACTTTGAACCAAACAAAATCATTTCTCGTGCAGAGGCTGCAAAAATTATTGTACTGGCAACACAATTTCATGAGCGACTTAAGCGGTCTAAGGTTCCGATACACTACGACATCAAAGACCAAGAAAAATCTGAAGTATATGAAACACGTTTAGTCATATTGGATGACTCAGATAATGAAGTAAAAACCATTTTGGACTCTGTTTCTCAAAAGCCTGGGTCTTATAACAACCTTTGGGATGGAACGGATAATCAGGGAAATAAAGTTCCTGAAGGTCTATATCATATTCTCTTAAAGGTGGATTATCATAAAGAAACCGTCTCTATTACCCAAAAGGTTCAAGTCAATGAATCTGAAACCGTTTTACTCATAAGTCACGATAGAAAAACCATTTTTGAAGATGTTCCTGATACTCATTGGGCCAAAGATTATGTAAATGAGGCTGTAAACATGACCATTTTCAACAATAGCGCCTATCATTTTTATCCCGACGAACCCATATCTAAAATTGATTTCATTGTAGGCATCACAAACGCACTCAAATATTTAGGGGCTAGCAGTCATGCGGATGTGGATCTTACCTATTATCGAGATCACCAAAATATACCTGCATATGCTGAAACCGATATGAATGTATACGTTACCTCACTGCAATATGGCGGAAATGAGCGTAGAGAGCTTGAACCCCTCAAAAATATCCCACGAGCAGAATCGGTTGCTATTGCAAACCGTCTCATGAACTGGGAAGGTCCCATTCTAGATCCAAAAGAAAGGCTATGGGTTCATCTAGCAACCCCAAAAGTGTTACTGGATTTTGATCAAATAAAGACAACAGATCCCCCTTTCAATGCATTAGAAAGTGACGAACTGGATCACGTATTCACAGTAAAAGAAGGTGCCAATCTTCTCGTGAATGTGGTTCCATATCAAGATTTCCAAGCCATCAAACTACCCATACAGTTTTCCATCAAGAAAATGGATCCTAATACAACTTACAAAGTAGAAGTAATGATCAAAGATCGTTATGGAAGAACCATCAAAACATTATATGAAAACCCCTCTTATTATCCAGGTGACCACCACACTGTGTATTGGGATGGTACCAATAAAGAAAATAAAAAAGTGCTGAATGGAGACTACCATGTGAAATTATTTATTACGACTGAAAAATCCACTTATGTCACGTTTAATAAGATTCATGTATATAGATCTTTCGAGTCTCTAAATTCATCTAATGGATTTATCAAACAGACATTAAATCGAGATACAAAAGTGGCTCTTAAACTGGGGTTATTTAATATGGTTAATACCCATATGTTCGGAGATGAAACCCCATTACGCAAGATAGACTTTATCACTGCTATCGGTTCTTCAATTCAAAATATGGGCTATTCCGGAAAAGTGATTGATCTGACTTATTATCTAGATCACCATAAAATCCCTTCTGATTCAAGGTATGCATTATATACATACATCAATTATTTGGGCTATGCCGATAAAGGAACACGCATTTTAGACCCCTTGGCCCCATTAACATATAAAGAGGCCATTGAAATATATAATCAGTTTCTTGATAAGGCCTATGAGTAATATAAATGCCTTAAGGACTGTGCCCCATCAGTCTACACTTTCGCCTTCTCATTACATTGAGCATACCAAAGAAAGACACATTCAATTGATTATTAATCGTATTAAATCTCTTTTATCTGAGATTAAAAATGGCACTTTATCACTCAAGGCCGCTAGAGAAAAGCTTAATGATATTTTAGCGCTTGTGGCTGAATATGGATTGGAAAATGATACGGTCATTATGGGTTACATCGATGACATCTTATTAGCCATAGAAGGAATATACAATATCGTATTGAATATATCAGATACTTCAGACATTATGGTCACTTATTTAGAGGATAAAACACTGAATGAGCTAAAAGACCTTCAGTCTTTAATGAAGGACTCCCCTATTTTTCTTTACAAAGACCCCTCCATTTTGGAAACACCATTTTTTGAGAAAAATGCCGACTATTCTAAAGAATATCAAGAAAATCAGGAACAAATAAAATTCGCCATTATGGTGCAATCTTCAATCAAAAATAGACTCCATATACAAATGCCTATAGATTTAACTGGAATGGTTTTATCACAACTGTTTATCATAAACTCAGGTCGAAAACTAAAAAAAACGAATAATGATAAAACGTCTCAATCAGACTATTTTGTACTTGATAAAATCGTTTGAACTTCATCCATATTGGAGATGGCTTTAACAATTGTTTTTCCAGGTACTTTTATTTTCCTATCTATAAAATTCTTGTCTGATAAGACCACCATATCTATCCCCAGTTGATTCGCTGCTAATATTTTTTCTTCTACATGCTTGACGGGTAAAATCGATCCCAACAGAGATATATCACCAGAAAATGCCACATTTCCAGGAACTGTTTTTTCCAAATATGCAGATAAAATAGCAACAAAAATAGCCAATCCCCAACCCTCACCTTCTTTGAGTAATTCAGATTTAAAAAAATGAAGATGAAGATCTGTTTGAAGAAGTAGATTTAAATTTAAATGAAATTCCTTGTGGTGTTGTTTTAAATATGACAATGCCACAGCCACTATTTCTTCAAGCAATGGATGAATATTTCCTGTTGCTTTATATTGACCTGTTCCAGGGAACAATGTGGCCTCAATGGGCAACACATTGCCACTCATGCCAACACTATACAGCGCCAAGCTACGACCAATCCTATCCACAACTGAGTAATTGGGTCTTGGTTTCCCTGGGCCTAAATATCGTTTGAGTATTTTTTTTGTTATAAACGCATGTATTTTTTCTTTTTTT
>JABSQL010000165.1 GCA_013215865.1 Candidatus Margulisiibacteriota bacterium | reverse complement strand
TGTATCTTCTTGAGGTACTTCTTCCTGAGGTGTATCTTCTTGAGGCACTTCCTCTGGTTGAGCTACAGAAGTCTCTATCGGGTTTTCTTCCATTCCACGAAAAGACAAGCCAATTCGTTGCTCATCTGGTAATAACTTGATGATTTTGGCTTTTATTTTTTCTCCTAAAGTTAAAACATCTTCAACAGATTTTACATGACTTTCCGAAAGTTCAGAAATATGAATCAGTCCTTCCAAATCTTTCTCTATTTCTATAAAGGCTCCAAATGTTACAATTCGGGTAATAACACCATCTACTATCTGGCCTAAATGATAATTTTCGGAAACTTTCACCCAAGGATCGGGTTGCAATTGCTTGATCCCCAAAGAAATACGGCTATTGTCCTTATCAACACCCAGAACAAATACTTTGATCTGATCACCAATAGCGATTATGTCTGAAGGATGATTAATTCGGGACCATGACATTTCTGATATATGTACCAATCCTTCAACACCACCAATGTCAACAAAAGCACCAAATTCCTTTATGCTGGTTACTTTACCCTCTTTTACATCACCGATCTCAATTTCTTCTAATGCTTTCTTCACATCAATTTGAGAAGGCTTTGATCGGGCTATCTTATTGGAAAAAATAATTTTACGTCTTTTACGATCAACTTGAAGAACCGCAACAGATAATGTTTGACCCACAAAGTCTTCTAGCTTTTCATCACCTGATCGAATACAGTGAGAAGCGGGAATAAATCCTTTCAAACCCTTAAAATGGACAACAAGTCCTCCCTCTACACTTGATATCACTTTAACGTCAATGAGAGTTTTGAGCTTTGAAGCCGAAGAAACGTCGTTCCAGGAAATTTCATATTCTGCTCTTTTTCTAGATAACTCTGTATACCCTTCTTTAGTCTCTATTTTAACAATCATACTTTCAATAGCGTCCCCTTCTTCGAGATCCTGAGGGGTGAGTCCTGTATCCGTATTAAACTCTGAACTGGGTATAAGCCCATCAGACTTGTATTGTATATCTACTAAAACCCCCATCTTTTCAATACGTCTTACGATTCCTTTTACAATATCCCCAACCTCATAGTCTTTAATCGTCTTTTCTAATTCTGATTGAAATAACGCTTCAGTTGAAATATCTTCTTCTTGACTTTCTGGAGTAGATTCTGGGTCTTCATTATCTCCAGTTGTACTAGAGGTTGATTCCTCTTTATTGGTTTCTTTCGCTGGCAAACTCTTTTCAAAATCTGAAATTTCACCAATTTTCGTACCTTTTAACTCTTCAGAATTTTGGTCTGCGTCTGTTGAATTCTTGAAATCAACACCCACAAACTGGCCAATTTTTGTTCCTTCGCTCATCATACTCTCCTTCACAACGTACAGTAAAATAGATTTTTTAAAAACAGTTAATACTACTACATACTTCTCAATATATCAATTACCCTGAACTCAAGCCCCCTAAACATAATAATAAAGAAATGTAAAAGTGCTATTTGGTTTTTGATAGACGTTTTAGGTCCTCATAGCGCATTAAAATATCATTTACATATTTTTTTGTGGCCCCATCATGACGCCCCCTGGATTCTTTGACAGCTGTATACCCTTTATAATAAGAAGCCAATCCCTGAGCAACATCTTTTGAGTGGCCCTTCCAATTTGTGACCATTTCTTTTAAGTATTCTGTGGTACCTGATATGTTTTGTTTAATATCAAACGGATTTTCTATGTTGAGGCTCTTGAAATTAAATTCTTTTATCTGACCCAATCCTTTTGCCCCTGTTCTACTAATGGCAAACGGATTAAAACCAGATTCTCTTGCAATAAGGGCAGCGGTTAGTTTAGGGTCAATATTGTGTTTTTTGCCGTATCCCACCAAGTATGATGCAATCAATTTCGCATCCTCTTTTCTTGTTTTGGTAAATACCTCACTAATATATGAAACAATGGTGTTGTAATCTTGATTATCTTTCAGTGATTTAAAAGAAGCGGAATCTGGCAGTACTTCCTCTTCTCTGGGTGTTCGACTCACATTCACAGCCCCTCTTTCAGGTTCCTCAAAATCTCTATCTTTGTGCCCCTTAGCAATATTAACAGCCCCTCTATTTGGCTCTTTAATGGATTGCCATTGTGGCGGTTTAGAAATATTAACGGCTCCCCGCTCAGGTTCCCCCAATAGTCCACATTGTAACGCCACAAAAAATACCGTCACCCAAACAAATGTATGCCATTTCATTACTGTGTTACTCCCTTGATTGTTGAAATAATATCCGAAAGATTGAGTATCTGTACCTCACCACTCTTTCTGCTTTTTAATTCTATGGTTTGATTTTCGATCGTCTTATTCCCAATGATGAGCTGAAAAGGAATCCCAATCAGATCGGCATCCTTAAATTTAATGCCCGGGCTTAACTCTCTGTCATCCAATAACACATCAATATTTTCTTTGGTTAAATCCTCATATATTTTTTCACCGATTTTCATTTGTTCTGGATTACCCGCTTTAATTAGAATGATATCAACAAGAAAAGGGGCCAGGCTAAGAGGCCATTTAATTCCTCGTTCATCGTGGTGCTGCTCTATTGCGGCAGCCATCGTCCTGCCAATACCAATCCCATAGCACCCCATCATGATAGGGCTCGCATTTCCCTTATCATCTAACACAGTTGCCGTCATTACCTTTGAATATTTATCTCCCAATTTAAATATATGCCCCACCTCTATTCCGCGCGTAATGGATAAGGACCCTTTTTTACATCGTCCGCATCTATCGCCTTCAGATGTTCCACCGGATTTCTCCGCCACTTCAACATTCGCAGAATATTGGCAGTGATCACATTCCAATATAGCATCCTCACCCGATTCAGCTGTCACCATGAACTCTCTTGATCCACTCCCACCGATATTGCCGCTATCCGCCTCCACGATTTTAAAATTCAAGCCTGCTCTAGAAAAAATGCGGCCATAGGTATTCTCCATTTCTTGAAAGGTATCTTCCAAGCAAGATTCACTGGTATGAAAACTGTACGCATCTTTCATGATAAACTCTCTACCCCGCATCAGCCCAAATCTTGGTCTTATTTCATCTCTAAATTTGGTTTGAATTTGATACAGGTTCATTGGCAGCTGCTTATAAGAATTAATATTGTTTCGTACGATATCTGTAATCACTTCTTCATGAGTGGGACCATAACAAAATTCACGGCTCGCCCGATCTTTCAATCGCAGCAACTCTTTTCCATATAAATCCCACCGACCCGTTTCTTTCCAAAGTTCTGAGGGGATAACGGATGGCATCAGTATCTCTTGAGCGCCTGAACGATTCATTTCTTCCCTTACAATACATTCAATCTTCCTCATGATCTTCAGGCCCAAAGGCAAATACGAATAGATCCCCGCAGCAAGCTTTCGAATCATACCAGATCGCATCATGAGTTGATGACTCGCGACCAACGCATCTTTTGGCGTTTCTTTTAATGTTGGACAATATAACTTTGAAAATTTCATGTTCTTTCAATAGTCTACCTCAAAATGTTGAAATCCTAAATGGAAACGTGTAAAGTGACATAAATAATGTTATATAGAGAACTAAACGGAAAGACAGCACTTGTTACGGGCGGGAGCCGTGGATTTGGGCGTGCGATTGCTGAACGGCTTGCCAATGAAGGATGCACGGTCTTTGTTAATTACAAGAGAAGTAAAAGCGAAGCGGAAGATGTTGTGGATTCCATTCAAAAAGCAGGCGGAAAAGCCTTTGCACTACGTGGAGATGTCGGAAAAGAAGAAAAAATCCAACATATGTTTAAAACAATTAAATCAGAAACAGGACAGCTTGATATTCTCATTCCCAACGCGTCTTTCGGAATTCCAGGGGAACTAATGGGCACCACCTCTAAGTACTGGGAAGTCACCATGAATGCAACCGCCAGATCATTGGTACTATTGGCCCAAGAATCTCAGAAACTCATGAAGGGATGGGGTCGCATCGTCACGGTTACAAGTTATGGTGGCCAAAGAGTATTAAATGGATATGGCATCGTTGGACCTGCAAAGGCAGCTGTAGAAAGCCTGACACGGTCCCTTGCAGTGGAACTTGCCCCGAAGGGTATTCTTGTTAACGGGGTCATGCCTGGAGTAAGCGGAACAAAATCGTTTCTGGCCATTCCAGGTGCAGAAAGCGTTTTAGAAGAAGGCCTCAACCGCTCTCCTATGAAACGGTTGGTTTCTCCGGAAGAAGTAGGGAATGTTGTTGCGTTTTTATGCTCGAATCAGGCAGACATGATTTGTGGGCAATTCATCGTTATCGATGGTGGGACTTTTATTTTGGGTTATTAGCGATTGATGTGAAGTTGCCTTGTTGTTTATTTTAGCTGTCTATGATATTTTTCAATGAAAATTTATTTAATTTAAGGAGATATCATGAATACGTATTTTAAAATTGTTTCCGCTTGTCCTGTAACAAAAGATGCTCAATTAATAGGTAGTAGTAATCATATTTCATCTAGGAAAGTAATTTTTCATTCCTTCCATGTTTAAAATAGCCCATTTATGGGAATAACAAGCTGAGGTTATCTATATAAGGAGGCGAGTACGATGTTAAACTTCTTAGATGTCTTAAAACCTTATGGGCACTGGTTTTTGAGAGTGGGCCTTGCAGCCATATTTCTCTATCACGGGCTGACCAAGTTTCCTGTAGCTGAATCGATGGCAGTCATGATGGATTTACCTCTGGTTTTAGTCTACCTTTTGGCAACGATGGAAACCATTGGCGGCATTTTGATTTTGGTTGGCGGTATGGGAATGGAACTCGCAACCAAATTAGCGGGTGCCATTTTTACCATTGTTATGGCGGGCGCCATAAC
>JABSQL010000164.1 GCA_013215865.1 Candidatus Margulisiibacteriota bacterium | reverse complement strand
TTCAAAACAATAGCAATAAAACTAAAGATTATGCCTCTATATATGGATATTCATACGGTTGATTCTGACGAATTCTCGGCTGAAGATGTTGTTAAAGCTCATATGGAAGACTTAGCCATTCAAGATCAATTTGGTGTTAAGCAATTGAAGTACTGGGTTAATGAGCAGGCGAAAACAATCTTTTGCTTGATGGAAGGACCAAACAAAGATGCATGTAATCAAGTCCACTTACAATCGCATGGAAATACAGCTTGTAACATCATTGAAGTAGCAGACAATGAATACAACTTATTTATGGGGAAAGGAACTGATATAGATGATTTAGCTCAGACCGATTCTGGATATCTTGACACTGGATACAGAACTATTCTTCTCACAAATATCGTGTGCTTTTCACAGAGCACTAATGGATATTTTAGAAAAATAAAAGAGCTGATTAATGAGTGTAACGGAGTAATTGTCCGTGAACCCACTAATCAAATAATGGTTACATTCATGTATGCTAAAGAGGCCATTTCTTGTGCCTCTTCAATAATGGAAGTACTGATATCTGCTTCCAATAACTTAGAGTTTAATCTAGCAGTAGTAAGTGGTAAACCAGTTGATGAAAATGGCACTACTTTTTTTGAAGAAACAAAAGCAAAAATCAATAGCCTTTGTTCATTAGGCCTCAATAAGAAGCTTTATTTGGACAAAGAAACTATTGTCCTTTCAGAAAAAGAATTACTAGAACAAAAGGAAAGGCAAAACGGCTTTACGTTTGTCAATAATGACGACTTTACCTTCTCAATGAAGCTGCATAACACAATAAACAAACATTTTACACGGTCCGACTTTAATAGTGAAGAATTAATCTCGGAAATCGGAATGAGCAAATCTCAAGCTAGTCGAAAAATCAGATCCTTAACGGGACAAACGCCAAATCAACTTATTCAAGAATCACGACTTCAAATAGCATTGGGTAAAATGTCCCAAAGCCATAAAACTATCGCTGAGATTGCGTATCAATCCGGATTTAATAGTCCAACCTATTTTACGCGTGTTTTCAAAAAAAGATTTGGGATTTCTCCAACGGACTTCATCAAACAACTAGCTTAACCACAATAAAACTACAGATTGAATCAATTGTTTCAGGATTTGAATCAATTGTGAAATAGTTCTGCCCATATGTGTTTCATATTTGCATCATAGAGTTTGATAAACTAAAAATCTCAATCATGGAAAAAGTAAAAGTATTCAATCCAGAACATTACAAAACAACTACTAGAGATCAATGGCAAACAGCTGCTGAAGCATGGCACCGTTGGCATCCTACTTTAAAAAGTTGGCTAGGCCCAGCAACCAACCTAATGCTGGATATGGCGGAAGTGAAAGAAGGGTATCGAATTTTAGATGTTGCTGCAGGAGCTGGAGAACAATCAATTACGGCAGCTGAAAAAGTTGGC
This sequence comes from Candidatus Margulisiibacteriota bacterium, assembly GCA_013215865.1. Lineage (GTDB taxonomy): Bacteria > Margulisbacteria > Marinamargulisbacteria > DT-59 > DT-59 > DT-59. The sequence continues at coordinate 914 of JABSQL010000164.1, read as the reverse complement.
CCAAGCGGTTATGTTCTGGCTACAGATTTAGCACCTAAAATTCTTGATTTCACATTGGAGCTTGCCAAGGAAAAAGGAATAAGGAATATTGAAATAAAAGAAATGGATGGAGAGAATTTAACCGTTCCTGATAGTTCATTTGATACTGTAATATCTAGAGTTGGATTAATCTTTTTCCCTGATCAACAAAAAGCATTAAAAGAAATGTTGAGAGTACTTAAGCCAGGAGGTTATGTTGCGGCTATTGTTTATTCAACAGTTGATAAAAATCAGTTTTTTTCAACTCCAGTTTCAGTGATCAGAAGACGTGCCCAGCTTCCACCTCCTTTGGCCGGGCAACCAGGTCCATTCAGTTTAGGAGATGATGGCGTATTAGATGATGCCTTTACGAAAGCTGGATTTACAAATGTGAAATCACAAGTAGTAAATGCTCCAGTAATAATGCCTGCGGCAAAAGATTGTGTTCAATTCGAATATGAATCATTCGCAGCTTTACATCAAATGCTTGGAGGATTATCGGGTGAGGAAAAAGCTGCTGCATGGCAAGAAATTCAGTCTGAGTTATCAAAGTTTGAAGATGAAAATGGATTCTCAGGACCATGTGAATTAGTAGTTGGAGTTGGACAAAAACCATTAGAATAAAAGAAATAACTACCTACAGTCGAGTAAGCCAGGGGAATTTCACCCCTAACTTCTCACAGAACCGTACGTGAACCTCTCAATTCATACGGCTCCTCGAAGTCGTGATACCATCTCACAGGTATCGGCTGTATAATTAGCTCATCCTCTTTCGAGTTGGCAAACTAGCCTTAGCTCCGTTAACCCCTTTGCTCCACTGCCATTACAACACCTTCAACACTACTACGGGTTAATCCGCCACCTAAACAAACATTGGTAATACTCTTACAGGTATC
>JABSQL010000163.1 GCA_013215865.1 Candidatus Margulisiibacteriota bacterium | reverse complement strand
GGAATGCACATGGTAAAAATGAGCCCACCGTTGATTCCATCATTCTATTGTCAGCCAAAACCAGTGAATCTTTATTAAGAAAGGTTATTGATTTAAAAAAATATTTGGAAAATGAATCCATTTCAATTCCGGCTAGTCTTGAGGATATCAGCTATACCTTAATCGAAGGACGAATAGCCATGAGCTGCCGTTTGGGTTTCACGGCTGGTTCTTTTGAAATTTTAGTACAAAAATTACAGCAATACATTGAAGCACCTAAAAGTGAACAGCATCAATCTTGTGAATATTGGGAAACTTATGGGCACTCGCTTAAAGAAAAGGGGATTAGTAGAAGTAATTCTAATGATAATAGTAATGGAAAGCAGAAGAAGTTTGACTCTTTGGTAAGTGAAAAGAACACCCAATTATTGTTAAACGCGTGGTGCAAAGGTCGGGTTGTAAATTTTCCAATTTCGAAAAAATCCTATAACTTCCGCCTATGCTTACCCGCTTATCCCTTTGAAGGTTCGGAATTCAGGTTACCAAAAAATGAGGTTACTCATCAGCCGCAATCTCAAAAAAATGAAAAACTAACCCTCGAACCTTACTGGAAAGAAATGGGTACAGAATTTCCTGATAAAAAACTATTTCCCATAGATTCGAAGAATAGAGTGGTGTTCTTTTGTGGATTTCCTCAAGGAAAATATAAGTCTGAGGTAGATGGGTATGATTTTTATGAATGTCCCATGGAAAGCAAAAGGGTCGATGAATATTTTATTCAAATTTGCTCCATGTTATTGTTGATAACTAAGGAAATTCTAGAGAAGCAAAAAAATAGTAAATCATCGAATCCCGTTCTTTTTCAGTTATTAATTAATGGAGAAAAAAACCTTTACCCTTTATTTGGGTTATCTGGATTTTTGAAATCAATCACATTAGAGTTTCCCAGGCTTCAAACTCAATTAATTCATGGATTGGAAGCTATTGAAAATGGAATTTCCAACCAAGGAATTCGGGAAAAATTAAAAACTGCCGAAATGATTTATGGCGATTCAAATGCATCCATCTTGAGTGTTCAAAATGGAAAATATTTTATTGAGGCTTGGAGAGAAAAGGAACCTGTAAATTCCACCCCTAGGGAACGAACATTGCTGAATTCCTCGGCAGCCTGTTTTATTATAACTGGCGGGTCGGGCGCCATTGGGCTTAGCATTGCCAACGAAATTGTGAGTCAATCCTCTGGGTGTACTCTTTACTTATGCGGACGTACAGAACTCAACCGAAATAAGCAATCAAGAGTATGGACTAAGGACCAAAATGAATTGTATAGATCCATTGAAAATTTAAAAAGGAACGGTGCCAGTGTTTTTTATCAATCTCTGGATGTTGGAAATCAAGATGATGTTGAAAACTGGATCGGAGATATAGCTAAAAACAATCCAAAAGTGACAGCCGTTTTTCATTGTGCAGGTGTTATAAAAGATTCCTTTATAATTCATAAAACTGAAGGTGAATTACAAAATGTAATGGGACCGAAAGTTAGAGGAGTATGCAATTTAAATAACTCTTTACAAAAATTATCTGTCGAATATTTGATCCTAATATCATCCATTG
>JABSQL010000162.1 GCA_013215865.1 Candidatus Margulisiibacteriota bacterium | reverse complement strand
ACATTTTCAGATATTGCAAATGCAATTTCGATAGATTACTCATTTTGGTTGGGAGATGCGTTTGCTTCGGGTGGGAGCAAAGGATATGACCACAAGAAGGAAGGCATTACAGCTAAAGGTGCGTGGGAGTGTGTTAGACTTCATTTCAAAGAACGTGGTAAAAATGTCCAAGCAGATCCGACGACAGTTTTGGGGATCGGAGATATGTCGGGTGACGTTTTTGGAAATGGGATGCTGTTGAGTCAGACGATACTCTTGAGAGCGGCGTTTAATCATTTGCACATTTTCTTAGATCCAAACCCTCATCCTGTAAAAAGTTGGAAAGAGCGTCTAAGGTTATTCAAACTTCAGAGGTCAAGCTGGACGGATTATGCACCTAAAGCGTTGAGTAAGGGAGGGGGTATATATGAAAGAAAGGCGAAGGCCTTAACTGTATCCAAAGAAGTGCAGCAGATGCTAGGCCTCAAAAAAGAAACACTCACCAGCGAAGCGTTAATCCATGCCATTTTAAAGATGAAAGTAGACTTACTATGGTTTGGTGGTATTGGGACGTATATAAAAGCGACATCAGAATCCCATTTGCAGGTAGGGGATCAAGCCAATGATGCGATTCGGATTAATGCATCTGAATGTCAGGCACAGGTTATGGGTGAGGGCGCCAATTTGGGTGTCACACAATTGGCCAGGATAGAGCTAGATAAAGGGGGTGTTCAATTAAATTCTGATGCCATTGATAACTCTGCAGGCGTTAATATGTCTGACTATGAGGTGAATATAAAGATATTATTAAAACGATTATGTGAGCTTAACATTATTCGGGATGAAGGATCTAGAGACCGTGTATTGTCGCAGGCGACGCAGGAAGTAAGTGCGTTGGTACTGGAAAATAACAGAGGACAACATCGGCTCATATCAATGGACTGTTTGCGGTCAAAGCGTGATTTTTCATTCATTAAAGATCTGATCAATACACTTGTTAGTGAAGAATTGTTAAGTTTAGAAAGTGAGCGAATCCCAGATCAAACTGAATTGGAAAAAATGGAACATGCAGGAGATCAAATGCCAAGGAGTATTTTGGCTATTCTTCAAGCATATGTGAAAATGATTGTGTATGGCGAGTTGTCTCAATGTGCATTATTAAAAGATGACGCATTAAGCCATTATTTTCAATCATATTTCCCTAAAAGTATTTTAAAATCCTATGAAAAGCATTTATTTCAGCATCAGCTAAAGACAGAAATCATTGCAACCGCAGTAACGAATAGGGTGTTAAATCAAGCGGGTGTGACGTTTTACCATCAAATGAAATGTATATCAGCACGTTCAGTGGAAGATATAACACGTGTATATCTTATTTTCGATGCGAGTTTAAAAGGTGACTCGTTTAGAAATGAGGTGCTAATGGGAAATATGAATGAGTCAGATAAGTATTTGGCTCTTTTGGAATACGAAAATATATTGAAAAACTTGTGCGAAAATTGTCTTCAAATGAAGAATTTAGATATATCCTTTTCTTCAATTGAGCGGTATTCAACATTATTTGAAAAATTGGGGGTATCCATTCTCAATTCCAAGCCTGAGATGGTAGAGGGTATATCAGATGTATGGCGTCAAAAAGGGTTTTCGAAAAAGCTTTCTTCTCAGATATCTATTCAGAGTTTAATGGGTGTGGCACCGGATGTTATTTATCTCGTTGAAAAGGATAAAATGCTTTTGTCTATGGCCTTGAAGTTTACTTTGTTAATAGATGATATTTTTGGGTTTGAATGGTTAAAGCAACAAATTCAGATGATGGATACCCAAACAGACTGGCAGTTAACGAATCGAAATATATTGGTACAGTCATTATATTTTCATAAGTATAATGTGATGCGATTTATTCTCCGAAAATTAAATAAGAGCACATCTAAATCTATATCTCTGAAGGTGATTATGAACCCGTTGAATGATCATTACGGGACTGCTTTGGAGGTATATTCTCGAACATTAAAAGAACTGAAATCTCATGGGTCCATTACAATGACCATGTTGAATGTGATTATCAATCAGCTCAATTTTGTTGAGTTCAAGTAGATAATAAATGGAGTTGTTAACAAGTTTAACCATTGTTTTTGGCCGCGCGATTGTAGTTCTCGCGATTAGTGCGAAATTTAAAATTCCATCCATT
>JABSQL010000161.1 GCA_013215865.1 Candidatus Margulisiibacteriota bacterium | reverse complement strand
TGAGTCGTTACCTCTTTATCAGGAGGAAGCCCTGAGAACTGGTAAAATTTGGGGAACGTATTTCCAAATTCCTGTATGAGCCTACTTTTACCAATCCGTCGCCGACCTCTACAAACAATCAAACTTGCTGTCTTCTTTTTTCTTAACTTCTTGAGACGCTCTAATTCTACTTTTCGACCAATAAACATACTTGAATTATACCAAATATCTTGCACCAAATCAATAAAAATACGATTTGGTGCAAAAGATATTATCATAAATATCTATCACCAAATCAATAAAAACATGATTTGGTGCAAAAGATGTGATCGTTAATGTCTATCACCAAGCTAAAAAAACCGCTATTGATTGATTCGGTCTGAATCGATTAGACTAAAGTAGTACTTATACAAACATCATGGGAGGAACAGAAATGACCAATGTACGTCGTACCGTATCGTATGCATTCCAGAAGAAAATAGTGGCTGTGAACACAGGGAAAGGGGATCAACACAAAAATCATCCAAGAACCCAAGACATTCAAGAAAGGGTCTTGAATATCCTTGATAAAATGAAGAGAGAAGTCCAGACACCAAAGATACTACATCCCGAATCTTCAAGAATGAAACAAATGTTGGGATATGTTCAAGAGCTGGAAACCCTGAATAGTAACTGTAGCGACCTCTATACGGAGCATAATGCCCTCAAAAGCTGGCTCCATATGCTCTTTCACCTGGACAAACAGGATATCTTGCAAGGTGAAGCAAAAAACCAAGTACGACTATGCCTATCGTCTTATAACGCAGCAGTGACTAAACTGATTCCATCAGATATAGAAGATTTGAAACCAAACAACGCAACAAATGAATTTTCTTCGATAGATAAAGGAATATTTCAAAATAGAGAAGTCTTGCTAATTGGAAGTGGCCCGCTGACCGATGCATGGCTCTTACCCACACTCATGAAAAATAATATTCCAACCACCTTAGTAACGAAACACGACTATAACAACTATCAGCAAGGTCTAAACCTAAGCCCTGATGGATGTCCCATAATGGAAGGGGAAAGGTTGCGAATTGTATCCAACATAGAAGATTATGATCAACAAACAGGCATCCCAATAGTGATTATTGCTGGGTCGAATGCACAGAATACCCGCATTGCAGATGCACTTAATAACCATTTCAAAGGTCAACAGCTCACCATTATTGTCCATCAAAATGGAGTAGACAACAGTGACGTTGTGGATCGGGAAAGTTTAAGTAGCCAGAAATTTGTTGTGTTTGAATCAGCCCTTTTCTTAGGTGCTTCAACACGAAAATTAGATTTTGGTAAAAAACAGTCTTTTATGTCAGGGAACCATGGGGTGGCCATTGGGTCAGAAAATGCAAATTGTAAACGAACATGTGAAGTGGTGGCGTCATATGAAAAATTGGGATTTGAAAGCCCCATGTTCTCAGAAGATATTCGCCTTAGTAAAGCCTTGAAAACAGCCAATAACATGCTGAATTTTATTGTGTTGTATTGTGGCTTCACGACTTACGGAGAGATTTGCGCGGATAGAAAAGCACTTCATATGGTGGTCAATGCTGTAAAGGAATATCATCAGATTTTCGATGAATATTTCATTCAATATGAGAAAAAGAATTTTCCACAAAATGTACAGAACTTGTTTGCTGATGTGTTTAATTATGCCGCAAGACAGCTCTTTTCACATGTTCCGACGACAAAGCGAAAAATAGATCATCACGAGCCTGCCGAAGAATTGCTAAAACCTTGGGTCGAATATGCCAATAAGAATGGCATTGACGTGCCCACTTTACGTGAACTTCAAATATATGTCAGCTTAGAAAATGAAAAATTGGCACATCCGTCAAAACTTTAGGGCCAAATGAGATTGTTCTTAATTAAGTAGTCGTTCAAATACACTTGGTCCAACGCGTCCTTGAACTCTTTTAAAATCGGGTCTGATAATGTCTTGTAAATATTGTGTCTCTCTTCAGGATCTGTGTCTAGATTGTACGCATAAACCATGCCAGAATTACCATGATAAATATACTTATAAGGCGCTTTGTATAATCCAATATATTTTCCATACGGCTGAACCATGGGAATGATGCGGTCTCTACTATCCGGATCAAAAATAGAGCGCCCCTGAAAATTATTTGGAAGTGGAGGTGTATTTAGCAGGTCAAGAATCGTAGGAACAATATCCATCTGGGAATGGACAGTATCAAGCACCTGAGGTTTTAAAACACCGTCCCAATGGATGATAAGAGGGGTCCGAAAAGAGTCATCATGATAACCCACTTCCAAATGATAGGTGCCATGATCTCCCATCGGTAAACTATGGTCTCCAGCAATAATGACAATACTGTTTTTAAAATGAGGCCTTTTTCTGAGTTCTTCAAAGAAGACGTGTAAACCTTGATCAGCCAAATGAATAGAGTTGGCATAGGCCTCCTTGGGATGAGAAGGTGTTTTATACAAGTGCCGTTTGTCTG
>JABSQL010000160.1 GCA_013215865.1 Candidatus Margulisiibacteriota bacterium | reverse complement strand
CTGCTCCGAAAACGGTTGAAAAATTGAAAGAAAATTTAGAAAGTCATATGAATATGCTGCAAGAAAATAGTGATAGGGTCGTAAAATACTTTAACCATCCAAGCATAAAATATGCAGCTTAAAAACTAAACGTCTATTAATAAATATAATAATCCTCCTAATTAACAATCAAGCAAGTTGTCCACATTTAGTTGAAGGGATACACATAACTAAAAAAAACAGTACTTTACCAAAAGAGTAATGAAAAATATTAGCTTTGAAGGCTTAATTGTTGTCTTTCCTGTCGATTGTTCTCCTGTGAATAGCTTAGAAACTCTGGTAATACGCCTACCTCAATTCCGATAAGTGTCACATCATCTACTTGTTCCTCTTCTCCCTTCCAGTCTTTGAAGAATTTATATAAGTAAACATGTTGATCTTTCATAGAAAGCTTGACACTATCTTTTATAGCTGCAACCAGCTTCTTAGTACCTAATTTTTTAGAACGCTCACCTCCAAATTGATCTGCCAATCCATCAGACCCCATGTAGATCCTGTCTCCGAACTTTAAATCAAAAAACTCTGTAGCCCATGACTTAATGAAATTTTCATAGAAGCCAATTGGAAAACGACCACCATGCAATTTATGGCACTGTCCATCTCTGAAAATCAAAACATTTTGAAAGGCTCCCGAAAAAGTAAGTTTATGTGTGTACAAATTAAACCTACATACCCCAATATCTAAACCATCAGCTAAAGTTATATCGCCCTTAGATAAAGACTGTTGGATCTTCTTATCCAATAGTTCTAGAATCTGTTGAGGATTTCTGATTCCATACTCCTTGATAATTTCATCCAGCAGCATATTTACCATCACGGTCATCAAAGCACCTGGAACACCATGCCCGGTGCAATCTATTGAAATTATAATAAATCCATCAGGTTCAGATAGAAACCAGTAAAAATCTCCACTAACAATATCCTTGGGTTCATAAATAATGAATTGACTTATATTCTCTGATATATGCGTTACATCAGGTAAGAGTGCTCCTTGAATGTTTTTAGCATATTCCAGACTCGCAATCATGTTTTTGATATGATTATTCAGAATTTTATTCTGCTTCTCGATAAGCGGTTCAAATTTCTTAATGCAAGTGACATTTTTACCAAGTGCCACAAACTCTTCTCCTACCTGGATCATACTCCATTCAACCCAATTTTGAATTCCTTTGATAGTATATTCAACAATTTTCGTCTTAAACAGTATATCGATATTTGAAGTGAAAAAAAAACGTTTCAATAAGCTTAGAGGTTTTGTTTTATTTATCATTAAATCAGAAAGAGTTTTACCTATGCAATCACGATAATTAAGATCAAAAAAAGCCAAAAATGGGGCATTGATCTCAGCTATTCGTCCAGATTGGTTAATCCTTATATACATACTCAAATTTTTATTCAAAGATACTATTTAGAATGATTCTAAATAGTGTCTTTGTTGTGAAATATATTTACCCATCATTAAACCACTATCAATCAATACTTGATGAAGTTTACGATAAAGGAAAATACCTTTATTGGGGTATTTATAAGCAGCCCTTAGATTATTAATTGATAAGACCTTCCTTTAATAAAAGGACAAATATTTCACAAGAAGTTTCTTTAGGCATAACTTGAACAGGGCTACTTTTTCATCAAATTAATATAAATGGCGGCAAACGCTTGAAGGATAAAAACGAAACACAATCGAGTAGGCGGTCCCGCTAGTATAG
>JABSQL010000016.1 GCA_013215865.1 Candidatus Margulisiibacteriota bacterium | reverse complement strand
TTATGAATATCGCCGATCAAAAAAGGAACAACCAAGACATGCCACACTGTCATCACCCCAAAAGAGCCTGGTTTAAAGACCCTCTCTTTTTGATATCTACTTCAGGAATAACCGTTCTATTTAGTATTCACATTATGATCCCTGGCAGCCACCTATGGCATCATTTCACCCAGTACCTTCAGTTAATTTGGGTCGCCGTTCTGCTTGGTATGGTTGTCGGTGGAATCATCGACTATTTTATTCCAAATATCTATATCGAACATCTTCTAGCTGGAAATCGTAAAAAAACCATATTCCATGCCGTTGGACTGGGATTCTTGATGTCCGCTTGCTCCCATGGCATATTGGCCATTGCGATTCAGCTATATAAAAAAGGGGCATCTATTCCCTCTGTCATTGCCTTCTTAATGGCCTCGCCTTGGGCAAACTTTCCCTTAACCATCTTACTCATTGGATTATTTGGATGGAAAGCACTGGTGATTATCGGATCTGCAATCGTTGTTGCATTGATAACCGGTTTTATTTTTCAGCAACTCGACGCAAGAAATCTTCTTGATAGTCAACAATCCAAATCAATACCCTTGGACCCCTCATTTTCAGTGTATTCTGATATACAATCTCGACTCCAAAAAACCCATTTATCTTTGGAATGGGTGAAGCAAAGTGTCTTGGGAATTCTTTCAGGTATGTGGTCCTTATCCAAAATGGTTCTATGGTGGATCCTCATTGGGATCATCGTGGCATCTGTGGTCCGTACTGTGATTCCTCCTGGGTGGTTAATGGAGTACCTTGGCCCGACCCCCCTTGGATTACTACTCACTCTTTGTTTGGCCACTGTCATTGAGGTCTGTTCTGAAGGAACAGCGCCCCTTGCCTTAGAGCTATATCAATCGACTCATGCGTTTGGGGGTGTGTTTTTATTTCTAATGGCAGGCGTTGCAACTGACTATACTGAAATTGGTTTATTATGGCGAAATGCAGGAAAACGAACAGCTATACTATTACCCCTTATCACTGTCCCCCAAATATTCCTCATCGGACTTTTATTGAACCTTATTTATTTTCCCTAATACTATTTATATGTCACACAAGAAATGTTTCTATTAAGCCAAATAAATCTGCTGGTAAATCTTCATAAGACTCAGCCAATCCCCGAAGGCGCTCTTGATTCATTTTTGCCTCTAAGCGATTTTTGAATGTGACAGCTTCCTCTATATTATCCTTTGAAATATAATCATCATCTTCATCATAATTGGATTGATGACTGCAAATGGTTGTATCTAGATAATTTAAAGCATTTCCAGAGTTTCCTTCAGCAAATAGATTAATATTAGGGGACTCCAACAAATAATTCGCCACCGCATACCATTTATTAGAAAGACATAGTTGCAATATCGTTAAACCTTTGAATTTCTGATTAATATCAACATCCAAACTCAACAGCTTCATCACTTTTGATTCTTTGTCATGAAATAGAGCCATTTTAAGATCGCTTTGTGCCACCATTCTACTATCATAACTATTGATTCCTGCAACTACTTTACGCATAATGGGTCCTCCCGTCTCACATGCCACTTTCCTTGTTGTTTATCGGTTAGATATTTTGTAGGCTTAGATTTAAATGGAATTTATTTTTTGTTTTTTACAGGTTCAATATTCAAAAAAGGCACAATGGATGTTCCGTTATATTGAGGAAGTTTTCCGTCCCATTTTTCTGCAATTCTCAATTGAATAAGCTCAGGGTTACTTTTTAATGACTTTGCTTCACGACGGATCGCATCTGCCCGTGCTTTTGAAGCGACGGTTATCGCATACGCTGACGCATCTGCAGCAAGTTGTTTTTCGGCCGCACCCGCTTCAGCTTGAGTAACGCGTCTTATTTTTTCATTTTTAGCTTGTAACGCTTCCTGTTCAGCTTTGACTTTAAGTTCGATGGCACGGTTAAACTCTGCAGAAAAATTGAAGTCGGTTATCGCAACATTTGCAACATGAATACCATTTTGGATCCCTTTATTATTAAGTGTAGTATCAATAAATTGTTGAATCTCAAGCTGAGTTTGATTTTTTACCATTTCTCGTTTAGTAATCAGTTCTTCAGCCGTATATCTTGCCGTTACAGATTTTACAGATTCTTCAATTGCAGGCTCAATTACTGTTGATTCTATCTGACCTATTAAGCCAATTTTCTGAAAGGTTTTTGGCGCCATATCTCCCTTTATTGAGTACTGAACAGATACTTCAGTCTTAACCGTTTGCAGATCTTTTGAAGAAGATAGCGCTGAGGACTTTGTATTATTGAGTCTTACATTTACTTGAATGATGGTATCAATAAAAGGAATTTTTAAATGGACACCCTCATTCAAAGGAATTGGATTGACGGCACCTAACCTTTTAATGACACCCACACTTCCAGAATCTACTATCACAAATGAACCTGACATGATTATTATGGGGATAATGAGAACGATAAGGTACTTGATTGGGCCCAAAGACTTTAAGTCAGGCATTTTAAAATTGATTACTTCATTTTGAGTTGACATTGTTTTTTCCTTTTGATGTATAAATGTAAGAACGGTGATTACTTTACTACCTATTGTCGAAAATGAACACTATAAAAAAGAATGTATTATTCTGGGTGCGAGAGAAACCCCTTGTCCGCCAAAGCCATTGACCATGCCAATCGGTAGCTCAGGGTGCCATCCCGAAAAGGGCGTTCTGCTTTTTAAAACAGGACGAACGCCATGGTGTACTTTTTTGAGTACAAATGGTTTTTTCAGAAATTGTCCCAATGTCCTTTGAAGAAATGCTTCAGAGTCAATACTCGCTTGCTTAGATGCTTTCCAATAAGAGGTTGCACCATATTTAAACTGATTCACCCCTGTTGGACACAACCATTTTCCATTATTTAAAATCGTGTTTTCTGGGAGGCCGTTACAGGCTATTTCTAAAATTTCACCCATGGCATTTTCAAATTCTAGGTGCTTGAAATAAGGATTCTGACACCCTCTTGCGCCTTCACAAAAGACCGCCTTTTTAGCGTTGTACGCTTTCCATGAAACCCCAGTTTGACTCACTTCAAGGTCTCTATAGAAAAAATTATCTTGAATATAAGCCTCATTCTTTTGTAAATATGTTTTTGCACTCAATAACAACATTTGGGTATCCACCTGATATACCGGAAAACAACTAAACTGAGCGGATCCTACATGACAAATGGGCCTAAATTCTTCAGGATCACAAGGCTTCATGATGGGTTGATACGCTGGATCTTTTAACCGTTTTTCATAGGTCGTTGTGTCTTCTAAAAAACGAACCAATCGATGACACTTTAAAAGCTTGGCACCAAGTTCTTTTTCAATTGCATGGTAATATTCAATCACAAAGGATTCATGTTCTTTTGAGGGCCATAATTTCACAAGGCGCTTTCCTGTTATCGGATTCATGACGCCAGCAGCAACTTTTGTTGATGAGGTTTTGTGATTATCATCAATAACCTTGATTCTTTGTCCTTGGCTAAGTAGTTTTATCGCTAAAAGAGACCCCGCCAATCCCTGACCAATAATCAGTGTATCTAACATGTCAGTATAGCTTATCATGGTTATTGGGGGGTCAGACCATTGGAAGATCTAGACGGAAAACGCGATGCTATTCAAAATGCCGTAATTTATTCTATTAGATTTAAATCTCTATATTTTTACAAAAAACCATTGTAAAGTATACACAATACTTGGTTCTACATATTTCTCGGGAGGAAATACTTGCACAAAATAGTCGCATCTCACAGTACAACATGCAGTTTCTTGTTCGACAAGGCAACTCCATATTCTGTTCGCACGGATGTTGATCGGGAGTACGACCAGGCATTTTCAATACAGTCATTTATAGGTAGCTTCCAAGGAAAAGATATTAAATTTCACAGAAATAATATTAAAGAAGATGGTCACTGTGGGTTCTCAGCCGTTTCTGGTAAAGACGGTAGTGAAGCAAGAAAATATTGTATAGCATCACTTAAAGAGGCTTCACCAAATGACAAAGTGAGAGAATGTGTGGGCTCAGAAATAAGGGGATTATTGCTTTCAGATATGTCTTTAGCGATAAAATTGGGCTTTGACACAGAAATGGAAGACTATATTGCATTCACAAATGAACGGGACAATTTTGTAAGAGAAGCAAACGCATTCCTTGAATTAGGTGAATCAGTCCCCTTTGAAAATCTTAAAGAGGCCCTACAGCAATCTCCCCTAGACACTGAGGCGCTCATTTCAACATTAGATGCTTTAAATTTTCAAGAATTAGTCTGGGCACAAAAAATAAACGAATTTGTTACGAAAGAATCAACCTACCTCACATTTTTACAAGAATATTATGTCAATTCAGAAAATTATTTAAATTTCCATATAGATGGGACCTCCACAATGGATGCGCTACAAATAGTCATGGACCGGCCTATTTGTATATGGCATTTGGGTATAGGAAATACATTGGAATTGGTTAAGTCAATTGACAGTCAAGAAAAAGCAGGCACCATGGAACCGATACATATTCTTCATATCAACAAACCCATTTACCAGCATTTTGATCTTTTGCTGGTTCAGGGGGAAGATGTGGTTTTGCCCAACATAACACAATCCCAACACATTAGGAGTATAACTCATGGTTTTAACTTGGAAGACCAAATCAATGCGCTTGTGAATTTAGCCTACTCATTGGAATTTTGGCAGGAAATAGTGATAGACCAAAATGTCATGTCTCCAAAATTGCTATATAAATGGGCCCTTGAGTTAGGGCAATCTACAAACACCAGTATTGCGTATAACAATTTAGGATTTCTATTGAACAACGAATCCATTGATATTAGAAGTACTCCGACCGACGCAAAACAGTGTTTTGTGAAGGCCATTGCAGGAAGTCCTGAAGCATATCAACCATATATCAACCTGGCGATGAGATTGGCAGAGGACGAAGAAATAGAATTATCGATAGGACAGTTCGGAAGGGCAGATATCCTCAGTTTTTCTGAAGCGCTTGCACCCAATAGAATTGACTTCTTGAACTATCTTGAATTGACTGGAGATGTATATCTAAAAGGAATCCACTTGGGGAAAATTAGAGAAGAAAAGAATATTATATTCTACCTGAAGTTAGCCGAAGAATATTATAACACCTTACTATTTTTGATTGCAGGCACACACACAGAGAGGCTCGCATTCAGACTCTCATTCATCCACAAAGCCCTCTCTTACTATGAAGGGTCGGAAAAAGATGATCTTCAGCTACTGGAATTAAACCGTATGCTTCGCACATTATTTGATGAAGAGCAACCACCCGACAAGCTCATTGAAAGCCTTGGGGCTCAGGCCATTTTGGTTCAAAGTGATGTCGATGATGGGGTTTCAGAAAAGGGCTTTGAGGAACTATATGGAGATGAACCCAATTACTCAGATTTATTACGATATTTCAGATTTTTAAAATCTAAACACACTTTTTAAAAGGAGGAATACATGCAAGGCATAGGCAAAACACAAGTAATGAGAGGGGGAATGATGGCTCCCAGACAGCCAAGACATATCGATCAAGCGAAGGGGCTGTTGCTAAAACCGGGGATGCTTCGAAAATATTTGGATGGGGTCAACAAAAATATAATGGAAATCGTCAAAAGTTTTCATCGGAGGAGCGAAGAAGCCCAGCAAAAATATGCCGAGGGAATGGCAGAATTCACAAGAAATCCCGCAGAATTAACCCGGAAATTTGGATTGGCAAGTATAAGTGATTTTGAATCTTTTTATAGAAGTATCACCATTGGTACGATTCATATTGCAAAGGAAGCGGCTGATATGGAACTGAAATTAATTGAAAGTGTCAGAGACCAATTGGTGAAGAATGAAAATGCGTGTACAGCCGATATTTTTAACAAATTTAAGACGTTAACTGACATGAGATTGATGGAGTTAGATGCCATTGAAAAAGAGATTGACCTTGAACATACAGCAGCAATGAATCAAGTAAAAGAAAAGTCAGCCATATTGAAAATGCAAATAGAATATGAAGTCCACCAAATGGACGTTGTTGAACGTCAGTTTGCCTTGGATATGACCCGAAGTAAAACAGAGCATGAACAAACACTGGAAACCAATAAACAAGAATTAGAGTCTTTTATAAAAAAACAAGAACAGGTTTTAAAACGTGATGGCCTTACCAATGAGCATCGAGAAAAAATTCTAAAAATAAAAACAGAAAAAGAAACGCAGATCAGGAAAATTGATGCAGATTTAGCGATAGAAGTGAAAAAATCTGATACAACCCTAGAAGTAGAGAGAACACAGGCCCGAAGAGACGTGGAAATTAATAGCACCAATGCCCAAACAGAGAAATTAAAAGCCATTGTGGGCGTCATAGGCAGCAAAATAGGAGGTGGACTGGGAGATATCGCAAAAGACTAAACTAAGGCCTTTCTGTTATAAATTTTTAAGTGGAGGAAACAAATATTATGCAAGGTGTACAAAGAACACAATATTCTAGTCAACCCGTTCGAGGGGGAATGATGCAGCCGCGTGCAACAACAGCAGGTTCAAGACCCAGTCAAGCATTAATGGACTTAAAAAATGAAGTCAGCACCACAGGCGATATCCAAAAACAATTTAGCTTCATCAAAGGCCGAATCAAAAATCAACTGGACAATTTCGAAGAAAAACAGAACCTTTCTGACCTTAGGCTTACTCAAACCCTTCAAGAATATCAGCGAAACCCAAAAGCATTCAAAGAAAAATATGACTTGAGCAAGGGTGCCAATGTTCCAGATTTCATTGTAAGCCTTGTCAAAGCGCCTGTGGAGCTTGCCTATACAACAACAAAGCAACAATTCGAACTCATTGGAAGAGCCATAGACTTAATTAGTCAAAACGAAGAAGCATTTACAAGCGTCATGGTGAGCAAATTTACGGCCTATGCTAAGGGGCGACTCGAAGAGCTGGATATTCTTGATAAACAACTGGATATAGAAGACAAGGTTGTACAAAACCAAATTAAAGAAAAATCTGCTTTGCTTTCATTACAAATTGAAGAAGAAAATCATGAACTAGCAAAAATTGAGTCTGCATTTAGGCGAGATTTAGATGCTGAGAATGCCACACATACTCGGGACCTTCAGGACAGGCAACACAATTTAAATGCAGAAATTCAAAGAAGTGAGCAAGTCCTTAAAAGAGAGGGTTTGGCTAGTGAACAACGTTTGAAAATAGAGACACTTAAACAAGAAAAAGAACTCGAATTAAAAAAAATAGATGCCAGTATCGTGATTGCAAAAGATAAATCAAAGGCAGCTATCGCCATTGGAAAAGATAAAGCAGATGCAGATAAAGAAGCCGCAAAGGCAGTGGCGAAAAAGAATGAAGGCGGATTTTTCTCAAGACTATTTGGAACCATCTTTTAAAATAACGTTAACAGAAAAATTTAAAATAAAAAGGAGCGTAAAACATGAATGGAGTCAATGGTGTCAGTCAAGGTCAAAGACATTCTCAGGGTAGTCAACTAAACGGGGCGTTAGATCAAAGTCTAAAAGAAAATATTTGGGGGTTTGCCAAAGCCAACAAAAGTGAAGCTGATATAAAAACTATTTATGGGACCAGACCCAATTATAATACGATTAAAAAATATTTTGAAGATTGTGAGCTTGCCCTATCCATGGGTGAGGACATGCCAGATGGAGGTCCTGCAAAGGAAACCCCACCCTCTGCATCTCCCGTGTCCAAGTCTGACTTGGAATCAAAATTGGGGGGGATGGCGGATATTGTAAAACGCGATTTTCAAGATGGGTTTAGTGAAGATAAATTTAAGGACTATTACGAGGAAGAAGAAAATTATGAAGATCTCTTAGCATATTTTAAAATTCTGGTTGCAGAAAAAAACCAAGACAGCCATACAAGGACTTCTCTTAACATACAACCACCTGTAGAGAGTAGCAACAAACCTAAAGGCGGAATGATGGCACCCGTGAATCCAGGGGACAAGCCATCTTCTTTCAGTGCAGTGCCTTCTCCTCAAGAGCCTGAATCAGATTTTCAAGATCCAACTGAAGAGAAACCCCCAGAATTAGCGTCTAGAACGTCTTACCAATATACGAAACCAGACAATGCTGCACCCGAGGAACCCTCAAAAAGCCCAACAAGTAGAGCAGTGGCCAAAGTAACTTCTCGTACGCCACAAGTAAGAAAAGAATATGACTCTGGCTCTGTATTGTCCACAATTGTCCAATCAAAACAGGGGGCAGATGACCTTGTCAAAAACCAATTTGAAAGAGGTAAGGGCATCATCCAAGTGATTCAGAATCAAAAGCAAGAATACAGGGCCGTATTAGAAACTTCCCAAAAAAGGGGAGATGCTTTATTTGCTCAATTTCTAAATGACTACAGTAAGGGGGCATCTGCGGAAGAATTACAAACCAAAGGGGATGCGGCACACAATTTAATGAAAAATATTACCGATGTGGATTTAGGCGTCATCAGAAGTAGAAATGATGAACTGTTAAAAGCCAGCAAGTCGGAAGTTGACAACTCATTGGCCATCATTAAATCCAGCAGAGACAATTTTGAAAAATCTTTGGACCAAATGGTTGTCCGAGAACAAAAGCGGTCAGATATGAGAATCAGTGAATTAAAAGGAAAGACTGAAGTCATACTAGACCAAGAAAAAAGACGGTTAGAAATGAGATCTGCGAATTATGAAAAAGAATCAAAAATAAAATTACATGAGCTTGCCGAAACGGCTGCGACTGAAATGAATAAACTGGCCAGAAAGCAAGAAATGGAAATCAAAAGAGAAGAAGCCACATTACAAAACGAAAAAGAGCAGGCCCAACTACGATTGGATGAGAAGGGGAAAAAATTAGATATTGACCTTCGTGGAGAAAGCATACGCCTTAAATCTCGACTAGAAGAGCTCTCTCAACAAGCCAAAGATAGAGAGGGTGAGTTTAAAATTGAAATGTCCAGGCTGGATCAACAGGTCGATCGTACAAAAGCAGAAAGAGACCATATATCTAAAATGAAGGTCATTGATCATAAAATGGCGGCGGAAAAAACGGAATCAGATGCCAATATTCGTGAACTGGAAAGAAAGGGAAAAATAGCCGTACGAAAAGAAGAAATGGCACTTGCACGAACTGAAAGAGAAGCACAATCAAGGGCCGCTGATGCGGATGAAGAACGTAAAATGCTCTCAGTGCAGTATCGGGATGAAATGCGTGTATATGAAGGGAAAGTTGCAAAATACAATGAAGGCATTGCCAATGCACGGTCAGGTGGCAAAAGTTTTGATGCCAGTATTAAAGATGATGTGAAGCCTAAAATTGATCATAGAAATAAAAGGGTGAACCCTGGTATTTTTAGATACTCACTTAGAACATATTAAGAACATGCGAAAAATAACAAGTGTACCCAGTGCTCATAGAAAACAAACAAACAACGCTTCTCTCGAGAAGTCTGATGTTAAAGAGGCGTTCAGAACATTGACACCTTCTGTTTTTACGCAAGGTGATCTGTATATACAGTATCAACAAGATGATCATATTCAAGACAAAGGAATCAGCACTCTTGAATTCGATTTAGAAATGGCTGAACAAGGTCTACAGGATATTGAGGTTCAGTTGACACAAATTATATCTGGACCGTTGGATCTAGAGTCACAGCTTATTGAATTAAAATCATTAGAATATCAATTGAATGGGGATAGTATGAATATTGAATTTAATTGTCCCCGCTGGTGTAAGATATTCTTGGAAAGCAAACCATTCGAAGAGAGTTTTGAAAAAAGAGGACTATTTGGTTTCAGAAAAGATATTCTTAAAGAACAAAAGGTTAGAAAAATGTTCAATACTCTTATAACGGTTATACGTCTCCAGAATAACATTGCTAAACTCAAAAAAAA
Source organism: Candidatus Margulisiibacteriota bacterium (assembly GCA_013215865.1). Classification (GTDB taxonomy): domain Bacteria; phylum Margulisbacteria; class Marinamargulisbacteria; order DT-59; family DT-59; genus DT-59. Next base: position 9,266 of record JABSQL010000016.1, on the reverse strand, counting down.
TAAACATGAGTTGCAACATAAAGTAAAGCAAGAAAAATTACGCTTGGTAGGAAAAAGAACCGTTATTCCATCCATAGACTATGGCATATTGAGGGAAAATAGACACACTGAAATTGAAATGAAACATGCCGATGTAATAGACGATGAAAATGACCGATACATGGCAGAAACAGCCAAAATAGATGCAGAATTGGAAGCCTTGGATAAAAAAGAGAAAAAGTTACTAGATCGAACAAGAAGAAAGATTGCGATGAGGATGGCGTCGATCAAAAATTCCCTTGCTCAACAGGAACGTGAGAAACAAGCACTCAGAGAAAATACTCAAGAAAAGCAAGAGCAGTTGCGTATGGGTATGGATCACGTAAACGTAGATACAGATGCTCAATTAGAAATGATTGATCAATTATATGACGGTATTTTGAAGCAGCGTGCTAAAAAGTTTGAAGAAGCAAAAAACCGGCGTCGTGCCGAATATCTTGACGCCCAACATGCTGTAGAACAAGAATTCGCTTTTGCAGAAGAAATCCATCGCCAACAGATGCCCTCTCCAGACTTGGGTCAAAGGGGACAAGATCGAGGCGCGCTTTATGTAGAGAAAAAGTGCTGCGAAGGAAAACTCATTCCTGGGTCAGAGCCTACCTTGAAAATTTATGGTCGTGAAGAACAGGGAGAAATCATTTTTTCAGCAGAGATTTCGGCACCATACGGATTTATAACGATGGACATTGATACACAAGAAATTGAAGGTCTTCCGTCTATGTGCCTTGCTTCAGACAAAAGTACATATATGGAAGTTGATCATTGGAAATTGGAGGTTGATTTTAATGTGGCGCCCCTTACCTTTACAGTGCGATATGAGAGTTAACATATCATGAATGGGATTTCAGGCATTTCAAGTGGTTCAGGAGGGAATGGAAGGCGGCCCAATCAAAATCGATCCGTCGGATCTTATAACCGAGGGGGTATGATGAGGCCGGTGGGGGCTAACAACTTACCACCCGAAGTGAATAGGATATTAGAGAAATATGTAGATCGATCCTTGATGTTAATAGAGAGCATAGATACTGAAAGATTGTTACAGGATAGAAATGGGGAGGAGATGTTAGACACATTAAAGATTATTGCCGCCGAGCCCATGAAGTTATTGGATATGGATTTGTCATTATTTAAGGATTTATCTCCGGTAGGTGATCAGAAACTAATTCAAGAGATGCAAGAGCATGCTAAACAAATTAAGGACTTGGTTTCTAGATCAAATATAGAAAAAGACGCCATCACAAAGGCCTGTGAAAAGATGCTTAAAATCCAGGCAAAAGAGTTCGGAGAAACGATGCAAATTCGCCTGGAAGCGGTCATGCAATCCAACATGATGAAATTTCAAGAGAGTTTGGAGGGTATGATAGAAAGGGGTATTCAACAGGGGATAGCCGCGGCTCTAGAAGCGTTAGGCATTAATGATCTAAAATCTCGGGGAATTACACATAGAAGCCTCACCAAAACCCCACCCTCTGTATCTCCTATATCCAAGTCAAAGTTGGAATCAAAATTGGGGGGGCAGGCGGATTTTGTAAAATGCGATTTGCAAGATGGGTTTAGTGAAGATAAATTTAAAGAGTATTACGGTGATGAACCCAATTATGAAGATCTTGTTGCGTATTTTAGAATCCTGGTTGCAGAAAAAAACCAAGACCGCCATTCCAGAACCTCTTTTAACATACAACCACCTGTAGAAAGTAGACACCAAAAAGGACAAATAAACAATAGATAATTGATTTGAAAAGTGTAAACGCAAAATATTTTAATTTAAGGAGGAGTTAATACATCATGTACGGTATACAAAGAGTTTCAAGTGGTTCAGGAGGAAATGGAAGGCGGCCCAATCAAAATCGATCCGTCGGATCTTATAACCGAGGGGGTATGATGAGACCGGTGGGAGCTAACAACTTACCACCCGAAGTGAGCAGGATGTTAGAGAAGTATGTAGAACGATCCATGATGTTATTAGAGAGCATAGATACTGAAAAATTGTTACAGGATAGAAATAGGGCCGAGATGTTAGACAAATTAAAGATTGTTGCCGCCGAGCCCATGAAGTTATTGGAAATGGATTTATCATTATTTAAGGATTTATCTCAGGTAGGTGATCAGAAACTAATTCAAGAGATGCAAGAGCATGCTAAACAAATTAAGGCCTTGGTTTCTAGATCAAATATAGAAAAAGACGCCATCACAAAGGCCTGTGAAAAAATGCTTAAAATCCAGGCAAAAGAGTTCGGAGAAACGATGCAAATTCGCCTTGAAGCGGTGATGCAATCGAGCATGACGAAATTTCGAGAGAGTTTGGGGGGTATGATAGAAAGAGGTGTTCAACGGGGGGTAGCCGATGCTCTAGAGGCACAAGAAATGAAGTTCGAAGTGAAACAGTTGCCTGCAGATATACCTAAGTTAAAAAAAGAGTCCTGGGAAAGTGATATTGTCATCTTTTTACAGTACAAACCAGGACAGTGTACTAAATGTGATGCCTTAGAATCGGGGGCTATTGCTGAGCTTAGAGAGGCATGTATATTTGGCACGTCATTTTATCAGGACAGAACATCAGATCAACATTCTCGCGGATATAAAACGAATGTTGCTCAACTCATTGGTGAATCAAAAGTAGGGAGACGTCCCAAGTTTCCCTATGTGATTCTGATTCGTAAAGATAAGGTATCTGCTATAAACGTTACAGATTTATCAAATGCAGATGCTGTTCTGGATGCACTAGATGCAGAGTCTAATGATGAAGCATCCATAAAAACACTTCCGCCTACTCTACAAGAACTCCAAGAAGAATCAACAAGCAAACCTGTCGTGGTGTTTATACAAGCACGGCATGGAGAATGTCCACCTTGTGACAAATTAGAAGCATTAGGAATTCTTGATATAAAATCTAGGGGTATTACGGATATCTCTTTTTACCAAGATAGAAGTTCAACTTTAAGGTCAGGTACTATGCAACCGCTTGTTACGAAACTCTTTAAAGAATCCGGTGCAGGACGGCGGATTGGCTTTCCACGCATTGTTCTGATTAAAGATAAAAAAGTGGTCCATGTGGCGATCAGAGGGTTTTCAGCAGATATGGTATTAAAATCCATCAAAGACAAAATAGCTGACATGCAAGATTCCCGCCCCCAGCAAAGAACAAATCCTAGGGGAGGTATGATGCCCCCGCCTGTCCAAAGACCAGCTCCAAGAAGAGGAGATCCTCTTGCATTATTTGGAAGAGGAGGTGGAGATCCATTCGGAAATCCTATGTCGAGAGAGGATCCGTTGTTAGCGCTGTTAGGGGGAATGATGGATTTGGGAATGGGAAGGCCTGGGAGTCCACGATTGATTCAACGACGTCCTGTACAGGCTGAAGAGAGCCAGGCTACAGAATTTGCAGAAATGGTGATAGAAAGCAGTCAAAATGGCAGAAATTTTCAGGCTGCTAGAGCTAGAATTCAATCTGTCCCAAATTCAAAGCTCGTCGAGGTCGGATTCGCGTTAAAGAAACAAGGTAGAATAGGCAAATTAATTGTGGCCAAATGTTTTGCTAATAAAAACATATCGAATATTGTTTTATATTGTTCAGATACACGTTCAGATTCTAAACATTACTTCAAATTCTCTAATAATGGGTTTACAAAGGCATTGGATGTATATAGATCACGGGGTAAAGTTAACCCTAGCTCCCCTGATCTATATTTCGCAATATCAACCACAGATTCCCCAAGTGTACGAGGCTATTCTGCAGATGATTTGTTGTGGAAGATAATCCCAACATATGCCAGAAACAGTGAGAATATTGTCGGGTTTCTTTTGGAAAACAAACAAGGAGGTTATCTAGATATTGCGGCACGTACTTCGACACAAGCGGTGCCTATTCTTGTTTCTCCGGACCATATCGCTGCCAGAAGCAAGAATGACATCCTTTGGGAGTTCGCCCCACAAGATTCAGGCAGTATCCAATTGAAATCAGTTGTTTTAGATACGCAACTCATCACAACAAATCAGTCCCTTACACCTGTAGTGGATCCAGATGCAATGCATTTTTTACTAGCAAGCTCCAGGGTTTCCCGCAATTCAGATTGGCATACAAGGGTTGATGAAGAATATGAATAGAAAATGGAACTGCAACTAATATGTCATCAACCCCACCCATAGGCGCATCACAAAACCCAAGTGGTCCCACTATCAAAACCAATACGAGGACTTTTCGTAAGGAAGATTGGGATACGCTTCTACAAAAGATGAAAGGCTTGGATGACTTGAGTCGCCTCAATTTGTCGCCCTGTTGTGATGATGCTGTGATTAAGAAAAGTTATAGAAAGTTGAGTTTGAAATTTCATCCTGATAAAAATAAAAAGTTTAGAGATGAAGCAACCCAAGCATTCCAAATGATCAAAGAATCAAGCGATCGATTGTTGGCTTTACCCAAAACTCAACGTGTTAACAATGTTTTTTCTTTCGATAATGAAGGGTCATCTAATGTGGATAGGGATGCATTTTTTCAGCGCAAACAACAAGAATATGTGAATGTTTTGAGGCATTTTGATGCAATGTGGCAACGAATGGAAGCGTCTCGAATAGATTTTGACGAAAAAAAAGAGGCTTCATTCAAGCAATTCGAAGAAGACCAAATAGAAATAACGAAAAAAGATAAGGCTGAGCTAACCGCCAAAAAAGCACAAAGGATGTCTAAGTTAGAATCAATCAGAGATGCTCAAAGGAAACGTCACCAAGAAGAGATGGATGCCTTCGAGGAGAAACGTGCCTCAACAATGGACCATCTCCATCAACAACATAAAGATTTGGACATGAAGTATGCTCAAGATGGTCAAAACAGGGAAGAAGAGTTGGCGATTAGAACCCTTATTGTTGCGCGTTTAGACTATATCACAACCGTATTTGAGAAGAGTGATGACAAGATTCCAAAAATCTTATCTATGAGACTCGCAAAACTGGAGAATGAATGTAGGGTGAAAAAAATTGATTTCTCTGTATTTCTCAAAAAGCTTCAACAATACTTTTTGGAGAAAGAGGTGCTGATAAAAGCAGATATGGACACGCTTAATGCAATATTGGAAGAGAGGCTTGATAGAGAATAAGATTGTCCTTTCCATTAAAACGAAGAAGAAAAAGACCAGGCCCCATAGAGGCCTGGTCAATAACGAAACTAATGCGTGCAGCTTTGTTGAGAATCGGGTTTACAACAACTAGCACCGTCATCACAGAAATTGACGAATACTAACCCTGCAACACCAATCACTGCCACAGCAACCAACGCCACGAGACCCATTTTCTTTTTATTTTCTATTTTCATGATTTTTCTCCTAAATTAATGTATTAAACGCACACTTAATCGTTACACATTAACACTGAAATTTCACAGACCGAATAATAACCTGCCATTCTGAATCAACTAGATCGAGATTAGATTGGCCTAATGAGGCAACGCCTTTCTCCTGGGGACATAAATATTCACCTATCTGAGACGTGTTGGTAACGAATTTTGTACGAAACGTTTTGTTTTTAAGGACGTTAATTTCAGGCGGTTTACCACAACACTCTTTTGAGGCGGGCGCTTTTGAAATTTCATAAGGGTTGCATGTTTCCGCGTCACCCCAACAGTCTTCTGTTATACTGCAGGCAATTGATGTACCTAGACACAAGCAAACGCCAGTACCTAAGATGACAAATTGTTTCTTCATACTCATCATAACCCTGTTATTATATCACTCCGTATTTCTTAAATGAAGATTTCCCTCTTGATTACAAGAAACCTACAGGTATCCCCGTATATTTTTCTGTTATGGGTATTAGGCTATCCGTCAAACAAATAACCCCTCCTTCTCCAATGTCCTTCTGAAGGCGGTTTAAAGTACCGAAGTTTTTGATATCCTGCTTATCTGGGGATGCCGTTTTTTTGATTTCAATCGGGTGGATTACATTATCTTTTACAATTAATAAATCAATTTCTTTTTTGTCCTTATCTCTGTAAAAATACAAGGGAGCATGTCTTCCAATATGCCAATAGCTCTTCAATATTTCCGAAACAACGAATGTTTCAAATATGGCACCTGACATGGCGCCTGCCTCCAGTGTTTCTGGACTTGACCATTCTGTCAAATAAGCACACAAGCCTGTATCTATAAAATACAGTTTAGAGGCTTTTATGATCCGCTTTGTCACATTATCGTGATATGGAGACACCAAATAAACAATTCCGGAGGCTTCTAAAACAGACATCCAATTTCTTGCCGTGATTGGAGAGATACCTGCATCTCTTGCAATATCTGCCACATTTAATAACCGACCTGTACGGGCCGCCACACTTTTGATAAATTTTAAAAATATGGTTGTGCTTTCGATATTCGCCAAATCTCGGACGTCTCTTTGCAAATATGTTTGCACGTAGGAAGAATAGAATAAATCTCGGTCCATTTTATGTTCACCTGATTGGGTCCACATAGAGGGGAAAGAGCCTGTCCAAATCATTTGATATACATCCTTTAGTAACATTGTTTTAGATTGAGAGGATGGTTTAAATATCTTTTGTGTCGGCAAAAAAGGCTGTGATTGTTCGGGTCTTTTCTGAATTTCCTTCATTGAAAGCCCCAGTAGGTTGATGATACCTACTCTACCTGCGAGGGACTCTGATATACCTTTCATATGATAAAACTGCTGCGATCCTGTTAGCCAAAATAACCCTTTTTCTGATTGCCTATCAATATACATTTTAATGATTGGCAATAGCTCAGGTGCATATTGAATTTCATCTATAAGCACCGGGGGCGGGAATCTCTGAAAAAAAAGCAACGGCTCTTCCTTTGCCAATGTCACATTATTTGGATCATCCAAAGAGACATATGTTCGTTCTTTTTCACACATTTTCTGAAGAAGTGTGGTTTTTCCAACCTGTCGTGGCCCTGTCACAAGCAACGCAGGAAACATATTTGAAATAGAATAAATTGAAGGCTCTATCGTTCGTTTTAAATACATAGTTTATCGTCCAATATATAACTCAGTTATATTATAGCCGATGTTTTTATTTAATCCAAGAACTCATTCACTGCCATTTCAATAACATTGGTTCTGGTTCGAAAATCTTTTTTGGCGATAGCTCTTTTGAGAAGGAAGCAATGAAAAAAGGGAGGAAACCTGATAATATACGTCAATAGGAGCTAAAGATATTAAGATTTTAGGCTGGGAGTACGATATAAAAAATAAAATGGTGCATATGCGGTTTATCACATTATGTTCAATATCTGGGATATTATTTACTTTGGGAGTCTTTATATTTTGGGGGTGGTGTTACGATTTAGCTATTCAGCAAGATCCGAAGATGCTCATGGATTGGCAACTGAGTATTCCATTAGCCGTAGTATCCTCTTTAGCTTTTGTTAATACAGGTTTATTTCTATTTACAAAAGCATTTCACATACCACTTCTAAAAAAAATACTCCTAATACTTAACTGTTTAGTATTGATAAATGGGGTTTTCTTATTTATTTTTATCCTTAAAAACATATTGCTATGAATTGAAAAAGGACAATTAACAGTTATTCCAAACCTTTCAATATTTTCCGACTCTTGTGCTGGTCCATGAATAATTGGTGGCAGCTTGGACAATACCCATGACTCACACATTCTGAATCTTCACTTTCTCCTATATCTGAGACATGCGCTTCTACAATTCTCATACATTCACAGCATTGTCGAATATAAAGCCCTATTCTTTGTTTCTTATTCATATATTTTTGGTTTTTGGGTTGAACTTTTCACTGCTCATCTCACGGACTCCTATTACGTTTTTATATATACACCCCGAATAACTAAATATAACTAATATTATTTATCTAGTCAATACATACTATTTAATATTATCTAATCATTTAATACCATATAGAATATGTCTCTTGGAACTAAAATCAAAAAAGCGCGTATAAACGCAGGGCTCACTCAAGAAAAGTTAGCAAGATGCTTAGATGTAACCACACAGACCATTTACAAAATAGAAAAAGATAAAAATGTCCCATCATTTGATCTGGTCAAAAGACTGTCAAACGTGCTTAACGTTCCCATTGAATCTCTTTGAGGGATCTAAAAACCCTTAACACAAGCCTCCTACATGTACACCCAGCCACCAGGCCTCAAGTCATCTTCTATTTCTTCTTGAGGAAATACTTTTCTCCCTGACTTAAAATAGGTTTCACCCAATTCACTATCTGCAAATCTTTCTAAATTCCAAACACTAAAAATATCCTTAATAAACGATTCTCTACCATCATTGATACTTAAATACTCTGATTTATCTTGCTTATTTCGCTCTATTATAGCTTCCTTAACATTATTTATTTCCTCGTTTATCTTGCCTTCATGGCTTAAAAAACTTGCTTTAATATTCAATTTCTCATCAAATGCTATTTTGCCTAATAAATAATAGTCGCCTAAATAATCTATCGTAAATCCTGGCTTTGACACTAAAGGCTTATCCCAAACTTTTTCTTTTTTAATATACAAAATATAAAAGACATCTTCTGTGATATTCAGTTTGCCCCACACACCATATAAACTCGGTACAGCAAAAATAATTAGCACGGCTACTAAAGCCCATCGCTTTAGTGTCATCTTACAGAGCTTCCCACTGGTTTATTATGGTTTATCTTTGATGAAGCCTCACGCCCGAGATAAAAAGCATCTTTCTCAGAAGCATCTTGCAAATAAATATAATGATCTAGTAATTCTGTATAATAACTACCTGAGGTTGGCCATGTTTTCTGATCATAACTCAGTTCAAACTTATCCACCTGATCTTTAAATTCTGGATTCTGCCTTGTGTAGTTTTCTTTATTTTCCAAAATAAAATCTTGATACCCATGTCCCGCACCTTCATGCACCGTTGTTTCGATCACATTGTAAAAATTTGTGAACTCATCACTATTCGTATTCACACTTAAATCTCCCCCATTTGCTCTTTCAAATTCGTAAATACCATAGAGACTTTGCCGTGGATGATTTATAAATACAACCGGAATCTCATTCGTATTCCCAATACTCTCACTATTTTGGTCTGAGTATTTTTGGATAAATTGTCGCTGTTGAGCTCTGCTCATGTCCTCCCAATCCCCCTCAGCCAACCAAAAATTAACATCTCTCACAGATCTGCCTACAATCTTGTCAATCTGATTATCTCGTTTTTCCTGCCATTTTGGATTCATCTCCATAGATACCCAAATGGCATC
>JABSQL010000159.1 GCA_013215865.1 Candidatus Margulisiibacteriota bacterium | reverse complement strand
CAGTTTTTCAGCCTCTTCATCTGCAATTTCAGTACCAAATTCTTCTTCAAGTGCCATGACTAGTTCAACGGTGTCCAATGAATCTGCACCTAAATCTTCTGCATACGATGCCTCTTTGGTCACTTCATCTTCAGAGACACCCAGTTGTTCAACAATAACGGTTTTAATTTTACTATATACTTCAGTATCAGATAATGCCATTGTTAACCTCCTCGGAAATTATATTTTTTATGGACATAGATTGTGTCACATTACCATCCCGCCGTCCACACATAATACTTGGCCTGTGATAAATAAGGCCAAATCAGATGCTAAAAATGACACCGCATGTGCCACTTCTTCAGGCTTACCCAAGCGACGAAGGGGGGTTTTCTGGGCAATACCTTCCAAATATTCTGCTGGAAGTGTATCCGTCATCTCTGTAGAGATAAAGCCAGGTGCAACCACATTACACCGAATTCCTTTAGAGGCATATTCCTTGGCAATAGACTTTGAAAAGCTGATGATTCCGCCTTTTGATGCGGCATAGTTTGCCTGCCCTGGATTCCCCATCACCCCAACTCCTGAAGAAATATTGATAATCGTTCCTTTTTTTTGTTTTAACATGGGCCGAATAACCGCTTTGGTCACTAAAAAAACACTTGTAAGGTTCGTTTCTATCACATTTTTCCAGTCATCCAGGGACATTCGCATGAGTAGATTGTCTTTTGTAATACCCGCATTATTAACCAAAATATCGATGGACCCCCACTTTTCTTTTACTTGACTTACAAGTGAGGATACTTCTTCTTCATGTGTTACATTCGCTTTAATCCCCACCACTTGATTCCCTGTCTGTGATGACAATTTTTCTGCGGCCTCTTGGCATTTTTCTTGGTTTGTTGCAGAGATAGCCACATTTGCGCCGGCTTGTGATAACGCCAAGGCGATGGCATGCCCAATCCCCCGTGTTCCACCCGTTACAATGGCTGTTTTATTTTCTAAATTCATTATTTTTTTCCTCCCCATCGAAAAACAGTTGTACCGTAAGAAAATCCGGCACCAAATCCGATGGTGGCCACAATATGACCGTCCCTGATTCTACCGTCTTTAACGGCTTCTGTTAATGCAATCGGAACGGATGCAGCCGATGTATTACCATACCTGTCGATATTGATGATCACTTGTTCTTTGGACAGTCCCAATTTTTCTCTTGCATTTTCAATGATGCGAACATTTGCTTGGTGGCATACTAAATAGTCCAAATCATCAATTGTAAGCCCCGCATCTTTTAACGCGTTTAATATATTTGGGACAATCACACTTACGGCTACTTTAAACACTGACTTCCCATTCATGTATACCCTATCTAGCTTGGTATTTGCAGCCTCAGGAGGCAGGTTAGATTGATGACCTTTAACCAATAAAATATTTGAATACTCTCCTTGGGTATGTAAGCTAGCAGACAATACACCATAAGAGTCAGCAACATTGGATAATACGGACGCCCCTGCCCCATCACCAAACAGGATACAGGTTGATCGATCTTCCCAATCAACTAATGTACTTAAGCAGTCGACACCAATGATAAGGACATTTTTACAAAAACCTGTTTTTACATATTGGAGACCGGTGACTAATGCATGGGTATACCCCGCACATGCTGCTGACAAATCAAACGCACCAATATTATTGAGTCCAAGCCGTTTTTGCAAAATGCTGGCCGTGGATGGAAATGCCTTGTAATCTGGCGTTGTGGTTGCAACGATAAGAAGATCGATATCTTCCCTTGTAAGTTCAGCATCTTGTATGGCATTGACGGCCGCTTCATATCCCAAATCGGAGCTGGTTGACCCATCATTTACGATACGCCGTTCTTTAATTCCCGTACGCTCAAAGATCCATTCATGAGAAGTATCAAGTCCTTTTTCAACCAAATCGTCATTGGTCAGAATAGTGTCTGGCACATACATGCCCATGCCTATAATACCAACAGAGGCTGTCACTGACTCACTGCTTCCTGGATCGTCGCGATCACATTGGATTCTGACTCCTGGTAGGCTCTAAAAATGGCATTTTTGATGGCTTTTGCTTGTGACCGTCCATGAGCCACAACACATACACCATCCACCCCCAATAAAGGGGCACCACCTGTTTCTTCATAATCAAATTTCTTCTTAAACCGTTTGAGTGCTGGAATCAAAAGCATGGCTCCCAGTTTAGATATCCATGATTGTTGGCAATCGTTCTTAAAGAATCCCATAAATACATCAATCAAGCCTTCTCCAAATTTCAGCAGATTATTCCCCAAAAACCCATCACACACCATCACTTGTACTTTTCCGGTTAAAATATCTCTGCTTTCAACATTGCCAACAAAATTGATCGGTAGTTTTTTTAACAATGGATACGCCGCCAAAACCAAGGTATCACCTTTATCTTCTTCTTCACCGATGTTTATCAAACCTACCTTAGGATTTTCCACTTTCAAGACCAGAGACGCAAAATAGTGCCCCATGAGGGCAAATTGCTCTAGATGATGGGGTTTACAGTCTACATTAGAGCCAATATCTAAGAGCAGAACAGGCCCATTATTGGTTGATAAAACCGTGGCAATAGCAGGCCTATCGATATTGGGGATTTTTCCCAATACCAACACAGAAGTTGCCATAAAAGCACCTGTGTTTCCGGCGGATACAAACCCATCTGCTACTTTTTCTTTGACCATATCTAAGCCCAAACGTAAGGATGAATTTTTTTTCTTTCGAAATGATTGAGCGGGTGATTCTCCCATTTCTACAACTTCAGATGCATGAAGAATACGAAGTCTATCACTTTCTTTCTGGTTTAATTTAGACAGTTCTTTTCTTATACAGTCTTCACGACCCACGAGTGTAATGGTTATGGGATAGTCTTTGAGTGCAAGAACGGCGCCTTTTACAGTTTCAACTGGTGCATCATCTCCCCCCATTGCATCCAGTGCAATATGTATCAAGAATTATTCCTTTACCTGATCTTCTTT
>JABSQL010000158.1 GCA_013215865.1 Candidatus Margulisiibacteriota bacterium | reverse complement strand
ATGCTCTTCATAAATAACTTCACCTGAATACGTAAAAGAGCCTTTGACTTTCCATTTGACTTCCCCTGCGCCTTCCCCTGCGACTTCCACTCTGACTTCACTTGTAAACACGCTTAGTTTTGTTGGTGGTTTAGGAGGTAATTTATCGTGTACCCTCTCTTGCGCAACCTCAAGTTTCGCTACTGGATATGGAAGTTTGCGAACAAATTGTGTCACTTTTGACTGATGGTGATGGGATATCTCATCAATAATCTCATTAGATTTATTAATAAACTCGCTTGCTGCCATTGGGGAAACATTCACAGATTTCCCTGTATCAGCACTCATAAACGTTGGAGGGAAATTCCTTCTAAATTGTAGAAAATTAGGTTGTTTTTTATTATGAATATAGCGATATACTTTATACCCATCCTCCGTAAAATCCATGACATAACCATGATAATGCGGTTTGTCATCAAATGTAGCAGTTTCACCTATACGGAGCACTTGTTTCCCATTTATTTCGAAAATCTCATACTGTCTAGTTGTAGCTACGGTGTGTTTATCCTTACCACCTACAGCCAAGGAAGAGTGTGCAGAGAGCTGCTCTCTAGTATATTTAGGATGCGTATAGTTCAGCACCCTTTCTCCACGGAATTCCCTGTCTGCATCGCTGACAGCAACATTATGTAATTCTATGTTTCTTGACTTTGTAGGGTTTGTAAAAGATTCTCTTCTTGAGCCAATTACTGCTGTATATGTTACATATTCCACAGATGGTTCCACATCTTTATCTGAGATGCTGTCTTTTAGACCATGCTTTGATTTCTTGACAAGACCAATAAATTCGCCATCTTTATAAACCCCGTCATATACAGTTCTTGTTCCATCTCTATGATAATGAGTCTCTGTAACGTGACCATTTGCTTGTGATTCAGAGGTGTTAGCAAAATTAAACGGCGCTAGCGACTCTACATCTGCAATACGTTCCCAGTTTGGGTCTATGGCATATTCTATTTTAGTTGATCCGTCTATATTGTTTTTATATTTGTTTCTAATATCCCTAAATAAGGAGACGTTTTTTAAGAGATTTCTTATTGTCCCTGGCACAACATGAAGAAATTTATTCATTGCATTTCGTTCTCTTTTCTTGTATAACGCCCTTCTACCATGACCAAGAGGAGAAGTATTTTCAAATGCAAATTCACTTTCTGGTTGTCTAGGTCCTCTTTCATCTTGCTCTTTATGCTCTTGAAGTTCTTCGAAAATTATCTTACGAGAGGCATCTTCACTCTCCACCCAGGCTCCTCTCTCAAGCTCTACTGAATCACGTCGCACATCGCCTATACCATCAGTTTCAAATTCAAGAGTATCATGATCAACGTCTCCGTCAGAATGAGCTTCAGCATCACTCTCAACTAAGTGCGGATCTTCTGTAGGTGGTGCACTAACGCTGGGGTCATACTCTGGAGCAACACTACCAGCAGCTTCCCTACTCCTTGCCTCTTCAACAGGTTCGTTTTCTTCATGATGAAGAGTTAAAGCTATTGGTTCATCTTCATCTGAGGAATGTGCATCTACTTGGGATCGCTCGGTTTTTAAGGGAAAAGAAGCATCATTAGCTACAGAGGCGGGGCCAAACTCTGACTCTGTACTTCTTATGAGACTTTTTGCATAGGCTTCATCAAGCCTTGTTTGCAATGTAGATAAGAGTGCATTATCTCGAAATTTTCTTGATTTTATAATGCCCGAAATAGCGATTGATGCTTTGGAATAGTCTGGGCGTGAATTGTTTTTTCGTGGTCGTTTGCTCCTATATGTGACTTTCCTTCTTCCATCCTCATGAAATATTACATCTGCTCGATGCTTTTTCCCTTTGCTATTATATTTGGTAAATCCTGTCTCTCCATTATTATTATCGACCCAGAAAACATAGCCAACCTTCTTATCATTTTTATATCTTGCAAATACCGTTTTATTTCCATATCTCTCATCTCTATATTCATTGGCAGTTGCTCTAGCACTGTCTTCTCCACCTGGTATTTCTGCCAAATCAGCGTCACCATCATGAGCTACAGAGTAACTATCTTCCCGAAGGCTATTGGCATCATCGTCACGTTCGTCATCGGATTCTATAAAAGCGGTAGACCCGTCATCTTCTGGGTGCAGACCTTCTGGGGTAAAAGAAGCAGAATCAGAATCGTTTCCGATTTCTAGGGAAGGGCGAACATATTTTATTCCTGGTAGGAAAGATATCGGTGCTTTCAACGTCTTCCGCGGTTTAGTGAGTTTAAAGTCCCATTTTTCATCAAGTTCTGCATCATCACATTCTCTCCCTATAGCCTCTATGAATGTTTGGAACATAACCAGAATTTCATCATTAAGTATCTTAAGTTTTTGTAATTTTTGTTCGCTTTCACTGCTCTGTTTTTCGATATATTTGGCTTTATAACTATCTAAATACCATGTCTAAACACTTCGCTTTTTGGTTTGGATTAGCACAACCTTTAAGCTGTTCTTGAATTGCTAGTTTAATTCGATATATATGCTTGTTCCCTCCTAAATACTGGGAAAGTAAAGTTAGGAACTCACTTTCAAATGGTTGGCTTTCTATTTGCTGATCAAAAGCGTCCATTTCTTTATCAAACAAGCCCTGTGCATCAGCCCATTTTTTGCTCTCATCTTGATCTTTAAACTCACCATTACCACCACGCAGTCGACTCAAAGGACTTCGTTCCGTTGATTTCCTTCTTTGACCGTTTGAACTTGTTGAGTTATTAGAAGAAGATGAATTTCTCCTTGAATTTCTCCTTGGATTTCCCCTTGGACTTCCTAATGGACTTACTGGTGATATAGCTTTCATTCTAACCCCTCCTTAACATATATTATATTCTTCCCATTTAAGGTCATTTTTAAACCTTCAAAATGGTTCGTTTTATCACTACTTTGACTACAACTTTTTTCTTTCATACTTATATATCGAACATTTTGCAAAATAATTTCACTTTTTTATATTGAAATTTTCTGTTTTAATTTTTATGACGTTTTTTTCACCCCTAAAACCCCCTGGTAGGGACTCCATTCACATATCAATTGACAATTCACAATAATCATATATAATGTTAATTGTGAATAGACCATGATAACAAAGCTGCTACTTAAACAAGTTATTGAGGACCAAAGTGAGCAGGTTTCACTGCCCAAACTTGTTCCTAGGAAAAAGTTGGATGACATTATCGCATCACATAAAAGCAAACAAATCACCATTCTCACCGGTATCCGACGATGTGGCAAGTCCATTATTCTTCAAGAAATTCGAAAAATGTGTGCGCCAGCAAATTATTATATTAACTTTGATGATGAACGATTAATGCAATTTGGTGTATCAGATTTTCAAATGTTGATGGAGGTATTTTTAGAATTATTTGGACCTGAAGATGTGTTGTATTTTGATGAAATTCAAAACATATCTAGTTGGGAACGTTTTGTGAGGCGATTATACGATCAGGGAAAAAAAGTATATATTACGGGCTCAAATGCAAATTTACTCAGTAATGAGTTTGGTACACACCTTACTGGGCGTCACATTCCATTTACCATCTTTCCATTTTCCTTCTCAGAATATTGTGACCAATTAGGTATTGATACTCAAAAATCACCCCACTCAACAGCAACAAAGGTTAGGATGATTCAAACCGTTAAATCTTATTTGAAAGAAGGCGGATTTCCATACTATTTACAAACAAAAGAAAAAGATTATTTACGCTTACTCTATGATGACATCTTATACAGGGATATTATAGTCAGATACCAGTTACCAAATCATAAACCAATGAGAGAGCTGTCTCAATTTGTTGCCAGTAACATCGGGAAGGAGATGAGTTTTAGTCAGCTAAAAAATATGCTGGGCCTCAGTAGTCCCACTACTGTTAAAGAATATTTCAACTATCTCGAAAAAGCATACCTCATCTTTATTCTTAATCAATACAGCCCGTCACTTAAAAAACAGGCCTATATGTCTAAAAAAGCCTATTTTATTGACCTCGCAATGGCCAACTTGGTTGGGTTTAGGCCACTAGATGACGATAGTGGGTACCTGGAAAACATTGTTTTTATCGCCCTCAAGCGACGCGAACTGGACATCTTTTTTCATAAAGGCAAAAAAGAGTGTGATTTTCTCATACGATCCGGACGCAAAATTACCAACGCCATTCAAGTAAGCTTATCTTTGGATAAACCGTCAACAAAAGAAAGAGAAATGAATGGTCTCATTGATGCCATGGAAACGTATAACTTACCCACAGGAACGATTATAACCCTTGAAGAAGAATCAAACGAAGGAAACATAGACATCATACCCGTATGGAAATTTTTGAAGGATCCCGAAATTGGTGAAAGTGACCTCAAAATAGAGTTTCTTTCCTAGACAACCTCCCACTATATTTACTTAATTATTATTTGTTTTACTCTTTTTTATTTTTAATTTTTACGGTATTCTTCTGTGCCTATGAAGAAAATAGTCAGTACCACGCAAGTATGATGAGAAGGCCGAGAATGACCCAAGATATCTCACTATTTTCGAGAAATTAGAAAAGCATTTCCAGGGTAAAACCCCCTAAATCCCCCTGATTCCGGGGAAGTAACAAGGAGAAAACCCCCTAAATCCCCCTTCACAGGGGGACTTTTGTTAATATATGTAAATACATACCGGTAATAAATCTAGGTGGACAGCGTAACCTCCCCCTGTGAAGGGGGATAAGAGGGGGTTTTTTCTTGTTTCCTCCCAGACCCCAGGGGGATAAGAGGGGGTTTTTCTTACTTCCCCCAGAACCCAGAGGAATGAGTAGAGGAAGTATTGGTATGGTGGGTGCCTAACCTAAACGACTGATCTGGCGTATAATGGAGAGATGGAAAAACGTGGCCTACCCATTGGCATACAAACATTTGAAGGCATGATTCGTGGCAATTATACTTATGTGGAT
>JABSQL010000157.1 GCA_013215865.1 Candidatus Margulisiibacteriota bacterium | reverse complement strand
GTTGATTATCACTTGTTAGAAACCCAAAATATGCAACAAGCAGATATTATTATTGATGGATGTAAAGTTATTAAACTAAATTTGGATTCATAAAGGAGAGTTTACATGGACGACGTTAGATATATTTACCCGATAGCAGGAAATTTTAAACTTGAGCATAGATTCTATTATATACCTGAAACCAATGCGCTCCATGCAGGAGACGATTTTCGTGTAGAAGTTGGAACAACAGTAATTGCCTCAGCTTCAGGAACGGTTATCCGGGTAGGTGTAAATCATCCTGACTTCGGTAATTTCATTATTATTCGCCACGATGATGGAAATGCAACCTTATATGCCCACCTTTCTGAAGTTAATATTAGCTATGAAGATACTGTCTCACAGGGTCAACGTATTGGCTTAAGCGGGGGTGTCGAAGGCTTAGATAGTACTGGAAGATCAACTGGCCCACACCTGCATTTTGAAATCATTGACAAAGAATATGTTTCCCGTTTGATGACAGGTACTGGGAGTTTTGCTGTGGGCATGCATAGTTATCTTATAGAGTTAAATGAAGATGGCAGTGTTGCTAAAGACAGTAATAATAGTGTTGCTAAAGACAGTAATAATAAGGTAATTCCCCTCCTTGATGAAAATGCGGAAGTTGTGTTGTTGAACCAGTGGAACTTAACACAAAAGCATGATATTATCCCTTGCGAAGTGTTGTAAATGAGATGGGAGAAAAAGCAATTAAATTCTTTAAATTTTTATCCATATATTTGTATTTTGGTTTGAGAAGTGTTCCTTCATTTCACAGGGAGCCATTAAATGCAATATAAATTTTTCTGGTTTGTTTTTTTTTCATTGATTCTGTTTTTTCTTGCGATCAACACAGGGACTATTTTGGCTCATTTAACCTCTGAAAAGATTGATTTGAGGGCGTTTGATTTGGGAGAGGTATTGGCTTGATGCTTATCAAAACTACCAAAAAGAAGCTTTACATCGTTTTGGGTGCCCTGCTGGTTTCTGTTTTGTTGGGTGGAATCGGCTTTTTTTGGAATTCTACTCAAAATACTCCTGATCTTTCTAAGTATTATTTGACTGGTAAATTTGGAAAATTGCCCCGTCCAGATGGTTATGGCAAAACGATTGATTTAATTCATAGATTCTATCTTTTTGATGGGCTAGCTTATCTAGAATATTATAGTGATTCTGATTACCAGGAACCAATACCAGACGGTATGCATCGACTGAAAACTAAAAATGGCTCTGAAATAGAGTTTCAAACCAGGAACGGGGTTGTGGATCAATTAAAAGTCTTGTCAGATTTAAAGCAATTCAAAGACAACGAGCCTATTTTAAAAGACCGATGCAAAATTGGAAAGGTATATACATATTTTTATCTAGCCAATCATCGCAGCACTAAAATGTTTGATGTCACCACATTTTACATCCCAAATTCGGTGAAATTTTTAGAGCGGAACTATGTCGTTGATTTCGCAATCATTGAAAATTCGAGAGGAGAAAAATTTGCCATCCATTTGATAGATAATGGAATGATAAAAT
>JABSQL010000156.1 GCA_013215865.1 Candidatus Margulisiibacteriota bacterium | reverse complement strand
TGAAGATTTTCAGCTCCAATAGACACTGAGGCTACAACATGCTCTAGACGGTTTTGATATGCGCCAAGATCAGCTCTTTGCTTATTCACTTTCTTTAAAGCTTCATCAATAATACCAATAGTTTGGTTAGCTTTATCTGGAGAACTTACAGAAACAATTTCTGTACTTCCAGCATTCATAACACCTAATCCTTTAGCTGTCATAGTACCAACAAACGTCTGAATCCTTTGGTCCATATTAGCCCCAACATGGAACCACATACTCGCCGTGGGAGTTCCACCGGATGTTGAGTTAGCAAATCTTCCAGTTAACATATTTAAGCCGTTAAACTGGGCATGTGAAGCGATCCGGTCAATTTCATCTACTAATTGACTCACTTCCACTTGAATTTGCATTCTATCTTCTGAAGTATAAATACCATTCGCACCTTGAATAGATAGTTCTCTTATTCTTTGTAAAACTTCTGTGGTTTCACCTAAGAAGCCTTCAGTTGTTTGAATAAAAGAAATACCATCATTAGCATTCTGGTTTGCTCTATTTAAACCGTTTATTTGAGCGCGCATTTTTTCTGAAACAGCCAATCCGGAAGCATCATCTGAACTTCGGTTAATCCGTTGCCCTGATGAAAGTTTTTCCATATTCCTGTTTATCACATTTTCACGTGCTTCTAATACTCGGTTTGCATTTATACTTGCTAAGTTATGATTTATTATCATTATTTTCCTCCGTGAGAGATATTACATCCCTGTAAATACAGTATTTCTGTATCATTACTTAAATTTCGACTAAAAATGCTTTAAAATTAAATTAGAAATATAATTGACTAAAGTATTTTTAAATTTAAGTAATAGAAATTGAGGGAAATAATATTATCGAATACCAATAAAGAAGATTTCTTTACTTTTTTTTCGTGAGGATTTTGGCTTAAATTGCTTTAAAACGTTAAAAAACTGTTTCAGTTCATTTCTTAGTTCTTGAAATTCTTCACCTTGGAAATACTTTGCTACAAAAAAGCCCTTATCTTTTAGAACATTTTTACAAATGGAAAAGGCTTTTAGAACAAGTTCATAGGATTCATAGGTATCTTGACCCTTTATTCCAGAAGTATTAGGTGCCATATCAGATAGTACAACATCATAATCACGACCGAGACTGTTTACAGAAATATCGTTTATATTTTCAACTATATGATTGAACAAAAAATCATTTAATGGCTCTATTGGCTTTAAATCAACGGATGTAATAGAAACTTTTTTTTTAGTCTTATCCCGGCAATATTGAATCCAAGATCCAGGAGCCGCTCCTAAATCTAAAATTTTATTATTATCGTGGATTATTTTAAATTTATGATCTAGCTCTTCAAGCTTAAAATAGCTTCTAGCTCGTATGCCTAACTTTTTGGCCTTTAAGGTGTAGTATTCATCTCCAAAAGACAAACTATTTAATCGGGACTTTTAACATATAATTCATTAAGACCTTTGGCATCTATTAACTGAATTGGTCGAGTTCTAGAAAAATCTTTTGCAGAAGTTGTAAAATTGGATGTAGAAATGACAATACAAAGGCTACAATTAGCTCGTTTCATCTCTTCAATTGAATCACGAATAAAATTTTCACTAATGGATTCGGTACCTCTAGAATAAAAAACCATTTTCATTAGTGGCTTGGTAGCAACCATTTTTGTCGATTCTCTTGCTATGACTACAACCATGTCACTTTTTGTGCTCTTAACTTCATGGACGGATAATTCTAATTTTGCAGTAATTTGTTGGCAAATAGTCTGGAAATCTTGATTGCTACTCGTCATATAATCTTTGATATTATCGGATTTTCGTAGGTCAGCATATGTTTCTAGCTTGGTAGCAACATCTTTGAATTTGGGGTTTGTCGAAAAAATCGCCTCCCAATGTTCAATTGCAGTCACGATATCATTTTTTAATTCTTGAGCTTCTGCAAGAAAATAATGTAAATTTTGCATTATATTGG
>JABSQL010000155.1 GCA_013215865.1 Candidatus Margulisiibacteriota bacterium | reverse complement strand
GAAGATGGAAATATTCCACTGTCTATCGGCGCTTTTTCCAAAGCATTGACCCAAGATCCACACAGTGGAGATACATTTTATAACTTAGGATATGCACTATATCGTAATGGTCAATTTCCAGAAGCGGCAGGTGCATTTCAATCTGCTTATAAAGGGTTTCACCCGGAGCATCATTCTAAAGCCATGTACAATCTTGGCAATGCGCTTTACCGAAAAGGAGATTTAAATAAAGCAAAAGAAACCTATCAAAAAGCATTAATGCTTTCGCCACAAGATCAAGATATTAAATATAATTTGGAAGTAGTGTTGCATCAACTCGAAAAGTCTAAGGATGAAGAGGACGAAGAGGGAGAAGATAATAAGGGGGACCAAAACTCTGATTCACAACATGATCCCCCTCCCCAGGAGGACCCTGAAAATGACAATGGAGAGCCAGACGAGTCTGACTCTGAGAACGAAAAGGAGCAAGAAAAGGAGCAAAATCTTCAGAAAGAAGCCGTAAATACCATTTTAAATCGTCTTGAAGACAAAGAACAACAAGCCAGAAAACAGTACCTGAAGACAATCATCCCACCTGAAGAGGAGGTAGAAAAAGATTGGTAACGCTTAACCGTATTATAGTTGGTTTATTGATATTTATCTCTGCATCTGTTTATGCAACAGAAATATCCCTGACTTCAAAAGTAAATCGGAGCGAGCTATCTCTAAATAATAAGCTTATATACGAAATTCATATTACAGGGAAAGATATTGCGAAGGTTCCAAATCCGAAAATACCAAACTTATCTGAGAATTTTGTTGTGGTATCCCAATCTGATTCCACTTCTTTTTCTTGGATTAACGGTTCAGTATCCAGTACCCGAAAAAAATCCATTATTCTGAGGCCCCTTGCTACAGGTACACATACCATTGGCGCTGCCACATTAACGTATAAGGGAAAGACCCTTCGTTCAGAACCCATAAGGATAGAGGTTACCAATACCCAACAGTCTGTTTTGCAGGCACCGCCGCCTGTTGCTCAACAAGCACCGTCTTTTGCAGCGCCAAACACCTTTGTCAAGGCGGTTGCCTCAAAAAAATCTGTATATATAGGCGAAGAAGTTGTATACCAAATACTTTTCTATAGACGGGTCCAGCTTTGGAGTGATGTTGTACTTGAGACACCCGAAATAAAAGGCTTTTGGATTGAAAAGTTACCACGGTCTCAATCACAAACAGTTGTTGAAACAAATGGCGTAAAATACTACCAAATGGAACGATACAAGGTATCTCTTTTTCCTCTTGAGACCGGGACCTTTACAATTCCCATAACGCGTGTAGGATTTGTATTGGATCCGTTCAAGGGGCAACAAGTATTGCAAACGAATCCAGTATCGATTCGTGTAAAACCATTGCCTGTTACAAAGCGGCCTAACTCATTTTCTGGTATTGTGGGACAGTTGAGTATGTCTGTATCTGTCAACCAGACCACTGTTACTCAAAATATGCCTGTTTCCATAGCCATTACTGTTAAAGGATCTGGGTATCTGAAAAATTTAAAGGATCTCTTGTATACTTCATCGGACGCATTGAAAATTTACAAATCCAAAATAGAAGACCGCATTGGACCCGCAGGCCAAATGGAAGAAGGTAGTCGTGTGTTTCATTATTTTGCCATACCCAAACAGTCAGGGAATCTCACAATTCCTGGCTTTTCAACGAACTATTTTTCGCCACGTTCAAAATTATATTACACCATTAGAACCCAGCCGATTCCTTTGAAGGTTATGGAAGTGGAAGGCAATGCGCTTTTGGGGACAACATCCATACCCCAAAATAGCATTAAAGTCATTAAAGAAGACATTTCATACTTAAAACCATTTGAGCCATTTAAATCAGTCCGTTATTTATCTCGATCAATGATATATATTGGACTCATATTGTTGAATACGTTTATATTTATTTTTCTCATTTGGGGCAAGGTTAAGCCGTATATTTTATCCTTGGACCAAGCGCATCGAAAGCGAGCGATGGCGTATAAACAAGCCTTGCAGTTGTTAACCAATTTGAGGGCTTCTTCTTCTGAAACGAATGCTGTCTCCCAAACGAGTCAGATAATACTAACCTACTTGTCACTTAAAACTCAGGTGCCATTTTCAGGACTTACAACGGATGGTATGTCTGACACACTTCGCAAACAACATGTAAATGAACATACTATAAAAAAGTTCTTAGATTGTCAGGAAGCATTGTCATTTTATACATTTACGCCACCCTCACACACATCAAAAGATAGTGTGATGAGTCTCATTCAATTAACGCAGTCTGTCATTATGGATTTGGAGAAGGCACTATCATGATAAGAAAAATATTATTTGCTTGTCTAATAATCTTTG